>NZ_QAIW01000367.1:0-6981 GCF_003061285.1 Stenotrophomonas sp. HMWF003
TGCCCATGCAGGGCATCGCCCGCGATCCCAAGGGCGACACCACCGCCATGGTGGTCGGCAAGGACAACAAGGTCGAAGTGCGCCCGGTCAAGGTCAGCCGCGCGGTTGGCAGCAAGTGGCTGGTCGAGGATGGCTTGAAGCCGGGCGACAAGGTCATCGTCGAAGGCCTGCAGAAGATCCAGCCGGGCATGCCCGTGCAGGCCACCGAGATGGGCGCCGCGCCGGCCAAGCCGGCCACGCCGGCGGCACCGGCGGCGCCGGCCGACAAGCAGTAAGCGGAGAATCCAATGGCTCGTTATTTTATTGATCGCCCCATCTTCGCGTGGGTGATTGCGATCATCATCATGCTCGCCGGTGCGCTGGCCGTGGTGAAGCTGCCCGTCTCCATGTACCCCGAAGTGGCCCCGCCCGCGGTCGAAATCAGCGCCACCTACCCGGGTGCGTCGGCCAAGGTGGTGGAAGACTCGGTGACCCAGATCATCGAGCAGAACATGAAGGGCATCGATGGCCTGATCTACTTCTCCTCCAACAGCTCGGCCAATGGCCAGGCCACCATCACCCTTACCTTCGAGAGCGGGACCAACCCGGACATCGCGCAGGTGCAGGTGCAGAACAAGCTGCAGCTGGCCATGCCGCTGCTGCCGCAGGAAGTGCAGCGGCAGGGCATCAACGTGGCCAAGTCGAGCAGCGGCTTCCTGCAGGTCATCGGCTTTGTGTCCAACGACGGCAGCATGGACGCCAACGACATCTCCGACTACGTCGGCTCCAATGTCGTGGACCCGCTCAGCCGCGTGCCGGGCGTGGGCAACATCCAGGTGTTCGGTGGCAAGTACGCCATGCGCATCTGGCTGGACCCCAACAAGCTGCACACCTACAAGCTGTCGGTGGATGAAGTGACCGCGGCGATCACCGCGCAGAACGCGCAGGTCGCCATCGGCCAGCTCGGCGGCGCGCCGTCGGTGAAGGGCCAGCAGCTCAACGCCACCATCAACGCGCAGGACCGCCTGCAGACCCCCGAACAGTTCCGCAACATCCTGGTCCGTGGCGGCACCGACGGCAGCGAGCTGCGCCTGGGTGACGTTGCCCGCGTGGAACTGGGGGCGGAAAGCTACGACTTCGTCACTCGCTACAACGGCAAGCCGTCCACCGGTATCGCCATCACCCTGGCCACCGGCGCCAACGCGCTGGACACCGCCAACGGCGTGCGCGCCGCGCTGGAGGACATGAAGTCCAACTTCCCGGCCGGGCTGGAATCGGTGGTGCCGTATGACACCACCCCGTTCGTGCAGGTCTCGATCAAGGGTGTCATCAAGACCCTGATCGAAGCGATCGTGCTGGTGTTCGTGGTGATGTACCTGTTCCTGCAGAACTTCCGCGCCACCCTGATTCCCACCATCGCGGTACCGGTGGTGCTGCTGGGTACGTTCGGCATCCTGGCCGCGCTGGGCTTCTCGATCAACATGCTGACCATGTTCGCCATGGTGCTGGCGATCGGCCTGCTGGTCGATGACGCCATCGTGGTGGTGGAGAACGTCGAACGCATCATGTCCGAAGAGGGGCTGTCGCCGCTGGAGGCCACCCGCAAGTCGATGGGCCAGATCACCGGCGCGCTGGTGGGTATCGGCCTGGTGCTGTCGGCGGTATTCGTGCCGATGGCCTTCATGAGCGGTGCCACCGGCGTCATCTACCGGCAGTTCTCGGCGACCATCGTGTCGGCCATGGCGCTGTCGGTGCTGGTGGCCATCGTGCTCACCCCGGCGCTGTGCGCCACCATGCTCAAGCCGCTGAAGAAGGGCGAGCACCACGTGGCGCACAAGGGCTGGTCGGGCCGCTTCTTCGGCGGCTTCAACCGCGGCTTCGACCGCTCCAGCGAAACCTACCAGCGCGGCGTCAAGGGCATCCTGGCCCGGCCGTGGCGCTTCATGTCGATCTTCGCGGTGCTGGCATTGGTGATGGGCCTGTTGTTCATGCGCCTGCCCAGCTCGTTCCTGCCCAACGAAGACCAGGGCATCCTGATGGCGCTGGTGCAGACCCCGGTCGGCGCTACCCAGGAACGCACCCTGGAAGCGATGTACCAGCTGGAAGAGCACTTCCTGAAGAACGAAACCGAGGCGGTCGAGTCGGTGTTCTCGGTGCAGGGCTTCAGCTTCGCCGGCATGGGCCAGAACGCGGGCATGTCCTTCATCAAGCTCAAGGACTGGAAGGAGCGCGACGCCGACCAGGGCGTGGGGCCGATCACCGGCCGCGCGATGGGTGCACTGGGCCAGATCAAGGACGCCTTCATCTTCGCCTTCCCGCCGCCGGCCATGCCGGAGCTGGGCATCGGTTCGGGCTACACCTTCTTCCTGAAGGACACCAGCGGGCAGGGCCACGAGGCGTTGCTCAACGCACGCAACCAGCTGCTGGGCGGCGCAGGCGGCAGCAAGCTGCTGGCCAACGTGCGTCCCAACGGCCAGGAAGACACCCCGCAGCTGCGCATCGACGTGGACGTGGAGAAGGCCAATGCACTCGGCCTGTCGGTGGCGTCGATCAACAACACGCTGGCCACCGCGTGGGGCAGCAGCTACATCGATGACTTCATCGACCGTGGCCGGGTCAAGCGCGTGTACGTGCAGTCCGATGCGGATTTCCGGATGAACCCGGACGACTTCAACGTGTGGTCGGTGAAGAACAGCCAGGGCGAGATGGTGCCGTTCAGTGCCTTCGCCTCCAAGCGCTGGGACTACGGTTCGCCGCGCCTGGAGCGCTACAACGGTGTGTCGGCCATGGAAATCCAGGGCGAGCCGGCCCCGGGCGTGGCCTCGGGCGATGCCATGGTGGAAATCGAGCGCCTCGCCAAGGACCTGCCACCGGGCTTCGAGATCGAATGGACCGCGTTGTCCTACCAGGAACGCCAGGCCGGTTCGCAGACGCCGCTGTTGTACACGCTGTCGCTGCTGATCGTGTTCCTGTGCCTGGCCGCGTTGTATGAAAGCTGGAGCGTGCCGACCTCGGTGCTGCTGGTAGCCCCGCTGGGCATCCTCGGCGCGGTGCTGGCCAACACCATGCGCGGCATGGAACGCGACATCTACTTCCAGGTGGCCATGCTCACCACGGTGGGCCTGACCAGCAAGAACGCGATCCTGATCGTGGAGTTCGCCAAGGAAAACCTGGAGAAGGGCGCCGGCCTGATCGAGGCCACCATGCATGCCGTGCGCGACCGTCTGCGCCCGATCATCATGACCTCCCTGGCCTTCGGCCTGGGCGTGCTGCCGTTGGCGATCGCCTCCGGTGCTGGCTCCGGCGCGCAGCGCGCGATCGGTACCGGCGTGCTCGGCGGCATGGTGGTGGGCACCGTGCTGGGCGTGTTCTTCATCCCGCTGTTCTTCGTGGTGGTGCAGCGCCTGTTCAACCGCAAGCTGCGCGCGGCCGGGGCATCCCCGCAGGCCGGCACGCAACACAACGGCACTACGCCGGAAGGTGACACCCATGAGTAAGGCATCCTCCCTGCTGGCCCTCGCCGTGGCTGCGGCGCTGTCCGGCTGCGCCACGCTGGTGCCGTCCAGCACCGAGGTCGCCCCGGCGATCCCGGCGCAGTGGCCGGCCACCACCAGCGGCACGTCCGCGGCCACCGTCGAGGTGGCCGACATCGGCTGGCGCGAGTTCTTCGTCGACCCGCGCCTGCAGGCGGTGATCGCCCAGTCGCTGGACAACAACCGCGACCTGCGCGTGGCCGTGCTCAACGTCGAAAAGGCGCGGGCGCAGTACCGCATCCAGCGCGCCGACCGCGTGCCCGCCCTTGGCGTGCAGGGGCAGATGACCCGCACCGGCGGCGATGCCCCGGTGACCGAGCAGTTCAGCGCGAACCTGGGCGTGGTCGAGTTCGAGCTGGACCTGTTCGGCCGCGTCCGCAACCTGAGCCAGGCGGCGTTGCAGCAGTACTTCAGCGAAGCGGCCAACCGCCGCAGCGCGCAGCTCAGCCTGGTGGCCGAAGTGGCCAATGCCTGGCTGACGCTGGGCGCGGACAACGAACAGCTGCGCATCGCCCAGGCCACCCTGGCCAGCTATGAAGACTCGCTGCGGCTGGCCGAGGCGCGCCACCAGCTCGGTGGCGCATCGTCGCTGGAACTCAGCCAGACCCGCACCCTGGTGGAAACCGCGCGCACCGACGTAGCCCGCTTTGCCGGGCAGGTGGCGCAGGACCGCAACGCGCTGGTGCTGCTGGCCGGTGGTCCGGTCGATGACACCCTGTTGCCGGCCACCGAAGTCACCGAAGTCGCGGCGGTGCGGCCGCTGCCGGCCGGCGTGTCCGGCGAGGTGCTGCTGCGTCGCCCCGACGTGATGGCCGCCGAGCACACGCTGCTGTCGGCCAATGCCAACATCGGGGCGGCACGCGCGGCGTTCTTCCCGTCGATCAGCCTGACCGGCAGCATCGGGTCGGCGTCGTCGGAGCTGTCCAACCTGTTCGACAGCGGCACCCGTGCGTGGAGCTTCGTGCCCACGCTGAACCTGCCGATCTTCCAGGGCGGCAAGCTGCGCGCCAACCTGGGCGTGGCCACCGCCAACCGCGATATCGCGCTGGCGCAGTACGAGAAGGCCATCCAGTCGGGCTTCCGCGAGGCGGCGGATGCTCTGGCCCTCAACGACAGTCTGGATGCGCAGCTGGCCTCGCAGCAGGCCCTGATGGCGGCCGCCACGCAGGCGCAGACGCTGTCGCAGGCGCGCTACGACGCGGGGCTGGACAGCTTCGTGACCCTGCTGGATGCGCGGCGCACGGCTTATACCGCGCGCAAGTCGCTGGTCAGCACGCAGCTGGCGCAGCAGTCCAACCAGGTCGCGCTGTACAAGGTGCTGGGTGGCGGCTGGCACGAACGCAGCTGAGCGGGGCGCGCAACGCGGTGCGGCGCGCGCAGCGCGGTAGGGCCGACCGTTGGTCGGCTGGCCTTTCCCACGAGCGGATGGCAGCCGACTAACAGTCGGCTCTACCGGTCATCGTCGTGGTCATCAACGCGCTCATGACTGCGGTTCATCCGTCCGGTCGTTGCGTTGGTCGTCCTTGCGCCCGTCGCCATGGCAGCGGCGGGCACGTTCCAGCGCATCGCCGGCTTCGCGGGCCATGCGCTCGTATTCGCCGCGGATCTCTTCCAGTCGCTCTTCATCGAGCTCTTCCAGGTCGAGCAGTTCGTTGTTGGCCTCGGCCGTGGCCCGGATCAGCTCATCGAGCTTGATCTGCACCGCCGCCGCGTCGGCGTTCTGGCTGTGCTGGATCAGGAACACCATCAGGAAGGTGATGATGGTGGTGCCGGTGTTGATCACCAGCTGCCACGTATCGTTGAATTTGAAGATGGGGCCGCTGAGTGCCCACAGAACCACGATGGACACGGCGGCAAGGAACGTCCAGGGCGTTCCCGCTGCATAGGCCGCCTTTTTGGCGACCAGGTTGAACACACTTCGAAGGCTCATGCGGCACGGCAGGGTAGCAACGGGACCCCATCATTGGCGCCGTGCCGTGTACGCGCCGTGCAGCGTGCTCAGGCGCGTGCGGCACCCAGGCGTGGGCGCGTGGCCACGTCGTGGCGGCTGGCCAGGTACACATGTTCCCAGCAGGATTCGACGAACGCGCGGGCCTGCTCTTCGCTCAGGCGCGGCATGATCTGCAGCGCGTACTGGGTCTGGAACGCTTCATCGCGCTGCTCGTCGCTCGCGCGCGGCTGGGTGATGAGCGAATCGCAGGCGAACTTGATCCACGGCACGTAGTGGCCGAACGACCCGGTGCCCGTGCCAAGGTTGCCGTCGGCGTGGCGCTGGCGCCAGTACGCCACTTCGGCGTCTACGTCGATCACGGCAGGGATGGAAAGCTGGGCGGAAGACATGGTGGCATCGATATGCAGGGAGGGAGTTTTGCAAGAGTGCGTAAAGCGCAGTGCATGCGATGTCATTGTGGCGTCGACTCCGCGTGGCGATCCTGGCTGACATTGTCAGCGCAGCGGTCGCCCAGCAATTGCGCATGATCGACCACGCCCAGCTGCTCGGCCAACGTGGCCAGCTGGTTGCAGACGTCGATGCGCCGGTGGGGATGGGCGTTGGTCAGTGCGTTCTGGATGGCCTGGTAGGCGGTCCAGAACGGCGCGGAGTTCTGGTAGGCGGCGTAATGCACCTGCAGTTGTTCCCAGGCAGTGGCCAGCGCGGGATCCATGGCGGCGGTGCGGCGTATTCGGGCATTCATGACGTCTCCTCGACGCTGCTGCCCCCTGTGCATCCACCATAGGCGGTCGCTGTGCACGGTTTGTTAGTGCAGCGTCGTCGCGCGGTGCCGCAGGTGTGGACACTGCGGTGCATGAGGACGCGCATACGCTGCTGGCACAGCGTGTTCACCCGGCACACCGGAACTGAAGCGTTCAGAACCGAACGTGCTGCGACCGGGTGCCGCAGCACGCTGCAGGCGCAGTGGAAGGGGTCAACCCACGGCGCGACACCCGGCGATCACTCGCCGATGTCTTCGTTCCAGACCTCTGGATGGGCCGAGATGAAGCCGCCCAGCAGATCGATGCAGGCCTGGCTCTGCATGTCGATCACCTTGACCCCGTTCTCGCGCAGCCACTCGATGCCGCCCTGGAAGGTGACCGACTCGCCCACCACCACGGTGCCGATGTTGAACTGGCGCACCAGCCCGCTGCAGTACCAGCACGGGGCCAGCGTGGTGACCATGATGGTGTCCTGGTAGCGGCGCTGGCGGCCGGCCTTGCGGAACGCATCGGTTTCCCCGTGTACGGACGGGTCGCCTTCCTGCACGCGGCGGTTGTGGCCGCAGCCTAGCAGGCGGCCGTCGTTGTGGTACAGGGCAGCGCCGATCGGGATGCCGCCTTCGGCCAGGCCCTGGCGGGCCTCGGCAATGGCGGTTTCAAGCAGGGCGGCGTAGTCGGGGGTGGTGATCATGGGCGGTCCGTAAGCATCTGGACCGCCATGATAGTGGCCGCCAGCGGCTTCGGCACCGGCCGGCAC
>NZ_QAIW01000368.1:0-4302 GCF_003061285.1 Stenotrophomonas sp. HMWF003
GCATCCGGCGAGGTCGGCCCATGGTAGTGGATGCCGATGGCAGGGCGAGTGACCCGCACGTGACCCACCCCCAGGGTGTGCCCCGCGCTTTCCCGCCCGCGGCCGAGGCTGCCCGCGGGGGTGTCACCCGGTGCGCTTCTTCCATCGCTGGCCGACCAGCGCGATCACACCGCCGACCCCCAGGTAGAACAGCGCCGTCACCACCCGTCCTGCCGGCTGCACGACGAACATCACCTCGCTGTCGGCACGGAAGAACGGTGCGCCGATCCACGCCGCGAGCGGAAGGTGGTAGAGCTGATGGAGCGCGAACAGTGCCAGGTTGTCGGCCTGCCACAGCGCCCACGGCAGGGCGATCCACCCCAGCATCAGGCTCCATCCGAGCAACGTTCGGCGTCGTTTCGCGCCGCTCATGGTCTGGCCCGCTTGCGGTTGCGAAGGAACACGCCGAGGCACGCGCCCGCGATACCGGCCAGCACCGATGCGGCGATGTTCACTGCGTTCACGGCGAGAATGTCCAGGACCCAACCGCCGCCCGTGGATGCAGTCAGGTGATGGATCGCCAAGGCCCAGAAGGCCGCGTACGTCACACCGACCACTGCGGCGAAAGCATAGCGCCGGGAAATCACGCCGCCCGCCAACGCGAACAGCAGTCCGGATTCACACGAGACGATGTCGGCCACGCCGAATTCGAACCGGCCCTTGGCCACTATCGCAATCTGCAGGAAATACGCGGCCGCCAGTGTCAGGGCCAGCAGGGTCAGGAATGCAGCAACCTGTCGTGCCATCTCTCTTCACTCCTCTCCATGTGATTGCACACCGTTCCGTCACCGCCGCCTTCACCGGCTTCCCGGCGCCGCGGTCGAGCCCCGCACCATCAAGCTGAAATCGAGCGTCTGCTGAAGCGGCACATCGACACGTTCGATGATCGCCAGCAGCAGGTGCACCGCGCGGGCACCGATCTCCCGCATCGGTTGCCGGATGGTGGTCAGCGGGGGCGTAAGGTAACGCGACGACGCCAGGTCGTCGAAGCCGACGACGGACAGGTCATCGGGCACGCCGATACCCAGATCCCGACAGGCCGCCAGGACGCCGAGCGCCATCTGGTCGCTGAAGCAGAACACCGCCGTCGGCGCCGGCGCGCGCGCCAACAGCGCCATCCCCGCCGCATGACCGGACTCCACCGAGAAGTCACCCGGCACAACGCTCAGGTGACGCAGCCGACCGCGCGCCTTGCCGGCCGCCCGAACCCCCTCCAGCCGTTGCTGGTGCAGGGGATTGTCCGGCGGCCCGCCGACGACAGCGATACGCTCGTGTCCCAGCCCGTACAGGTGGTCCATCACCGCGCGCGCGGCGGCCGCGTTGTCGATGTGGACGCTGGGGATGCCCAGCGCGGGATCGAACTCGCAGCCGTTGACCACCGGCGCGGCACTGCCTTGCTGCTGGACGATGTCACGTGCGGTGGGCGGGAGGCGATGGCCCAGCACGATCAGACCGTCGGCCTCGTTGCGCCGGAGCATCTGTGCGTAGCGCTCCTCGCGCTCGGGCAGGTTTTGGGTATCGCCCAGCAGCACGGCGTAACCCACGGCCTGGGCCGCGCCCTCCGCGCCCTGCAGGATCTGGGCGAAGAACGGATTGGCGATGTCCGGCACGGTCACCAGGATCTTGCCGCTGCGCTGGGTCTTGAGCGTTCTGGCCACCGTGTTGGGGACATAGCCCAGTGCGGCGGCCGCCTGCTCGATGCGCGCGCGCGTGGCCGGCAGCACTTTCTCCGGCCGGGACAGCGCCCGCGACACCGTGCCGGCCGAAACGCCGACGTGCCTTGCAATGTCGTAGATGGTGGCCATGGCGTTACCTCTTCCTTCCGCTGTGCAGTGCACAACGGGTCTTTCGAATGCCCCTGCTAGGATAATGCAATCGATTGCATCGAGGGCGAATCCTCTTGAAAACGCTCAAGGGTCCAGCGCTGTTCCTGGCGCAGTTCATCGGCGACACACCTCCTTTTGATCGGCTGGACACGCTGGCCGGCTGGGCCGCGGGGCTGGGCTATTCTGGCGTACAAGTACCGACCAGCGCGCCCCACCTGTTCGATCTGGCCGAGGCGGCACGCAGCCAGGCGTATTGCGACGACGTCGCCGGCATGCTGGCCGGGCATGGCCTGCAGGTCACCGAGCTGTCCACCCACCTGCAGGGCCAGTTGGTCGCGGTCCATCCCGCCTACGACAGCCTGTTCGACGGCTTTGCGCCGCCGGACAAGCGCGGCGATCCGGCCGCCCGCCAGGCCTGGGCGGTGGAGCAGCTGCTGCTGGCGGCCAAGGCCAGCCAGCGCCTGGGGCTGACCGCACATGCCACGTTCTCCGGCGCGCTGGCCTGGCCGTATTTCTATCCCTGGCCGCAACGCCCGCCCGGGCTGGTGGAACAAGCCTTCGCCGAACTCGGCCGCCGCTGGCGCCCCATCCTGGATGCCTTCGACGCCTGCGGCGTGGACCTGTGCTTCGAGATCCATCCGGGCGAGGACCTGCATGACGGCGCGACCTTCGAGCGCTTCCTCGACGTGGTGGACCACCACCCCCGCGCGAAGATCCTGTACGACCCCAGCCACCTGCTGCTGCAGCAGATGGACTACCTCGGCTTCATCGACCGCTACCACGCGCGCATCGGCATCTTCCACGTCAAGGACGCGGAGTATCACGCCAGCGCACGCAGTGGCGTGTATGGCGGTTACCAGGACTGGATCGATCGTCCGGGGCGGTTCCGCTCGCTCGGCGACGGCCAGATCGACTTCAAGGCGATCTTCTCGAAATTCGCGCAGTACGACTTTCCCGGCTGGGCGGTGCTGGAGTGGGAGTGCTGCCTGAAGCACCCCGAAGACGGTGCGCGCGAGGGCGCCGCCTTCATCCGCGACCACATCATCCACGTGACCGGGCGCGCCTTCGACGACTTTGCCGACAGCGGCACCGATCCTGGATCACTGCGCCGCATGCTGGGGATCTGAGCCATCACTGCCTGGGAGGGCAAGCCATGACGCACACCATGTCGCGCTTGGGCGCGATGATGTTTCTGCAGTTCTTCATCTGGGGCGCGTGGTTCGTGACCCTTGGGACGTACCTGGTGCAGGGGCCGCTGCAGGCCAGCGCGAGCCAGGTGGCGACGGCGTTCCTCAGCCAGTCCATCGGCGCCATCGTCGCGCCCTTCCTGGTCGGCCTGGTCGCGGACCGCTACTTCGCGGCGCAACGCATCCTCGCGGTGCTGCACCTGGCCGGCGCGGTGCTGATGTGGCTGGCATCCACGGCAACCACCTTCACCATGTTCTTCGCCTGCGTCATGGGCTACATGCTGCTGTTCATGCCGACGCTGGCACTGGCCAACAGCGTGGCGATGCGGCATATGCAATCGCCTGAGAAACACTTCCCGCTGGTGCGGGTGGCCGGCAGCGTCGGCTGGATCGTGGCGGGCGTGCTGATCGGCTGGCTGGGCTGGGAACAGGCGCACCGGCTGGAGCTGACGTTCCGGATGGCGGCGATGGCGTCGCTGGCCCTGGGCCTGTATGCGTTCACCCTGCCGCACACGCCGCCGCTGGCGCAACAGCGCGACGCCGGTCTCGGGCAGATCCTGGGGCTGGATTCGCTGCGGCTGCTGAAGTCGCGCGCCTACCTGGTGTTCTTCCTGTCCTCCATCGCCATCTGCGTCCCGCTGGCGTTCTACTACAACTTCACCAACCCGTATCTCAACGACCTGGGCGTACGCAGCGCCGCCGGCCTGCAATCGCTGGGCCAGGTGTCCGAGGTCCTGTTGATGCTGGCCATGCCGTTCCTGTTCGTGCGGCTGGGGGTCAAGACGATGCTGGCGGTGGGCATGGCCGCGTGGGTGGTGCGCTACGTCCTGTTTGCCTTTGGGGATGCGGGCGGCGGCTTCTCCCTGCTGGTGATCGGCATCGTGCTGCACGGCATCTGCTACGACTTCTTCTTCGTCACCGGCCAGATCTACACCGATGCGCATGCCGGCCCGGCCGCGCGCAGCAGCGCGCAAGGCTTCATCACCCTGGCCACCTATGGCGTGGGCATGCTGATCGGCACGTTCCTGTCCGGCGCGGTCGTGGAGCACTACACCACGGCGGCGGGCCCGGACTGGCAGAAGATCTGGCTGTTCCCGGCAGGCGTGGCGCTGGTCGTGTTGATCGCCTTCCTGCTGCTGTTCCGCGACCGGCCGGCGGTCGCGGCCGCACCTTCCACCCGCTGAGGAGCGCACCCGATGCCAAAGCTTGGAATCGCCATCGTCGGCGCGGGCATGATCGGTGCCGTACAC
>NZ_QAIW01000368.1:4312-11672 GCF_003061285.1 Stenotrophomonas sp. HMWF003
GGCCGGTGCGGAGATCCGTGGCGTCTCCGCCTCGTCACCGCAACGCGCACGCGACGTGGCGCAGGCGTGGGCCGTGCCGCGCGCCTATCGGGACATTGACGAGGTGGTCGCCGATCCACAGGTGCAGGTGGTGCACGTCTGCACGCCCAACCATCTGCACCGCGCCATGGCGCAGGCGGCGCTGGAAGCGGGCAAGCACGTGATCTGCGAGAAGCCGCTGGCGACGACGCTGGAAGACGCCCAGGCCCTGGCTGCCCTGGCCGCCTCGAACGCGTTGGTCGCCACGGTGCCCTTCGTCTACCGCTACCACCCGGTGGTCCGCGAGGCACGCGCCCGCATCGCGCAGGGCGAGCTGGGGCCGCTGCACCTGATCCACGGCAGCTACCTGCAGGACTGGCTGCTGGATCCGGCCAGCAACAACTGGCGCGTGGATCCGGCACTGGGCGGCGCATCGCGCGTGTTCGCCGACATCGGCTCGCACTGGTGCGACCTGGTGGAATGGGTCAGCGGCGAGCGCTTCGTCGACGTCAGCGCGGCGTTCGCCACCGTGATCCCCGAGCGCGGCGCCCTCACCGGGCAGAGCTTCACTACGCCAACGGCGGGCGGCGCGATGCAGGCGGTTGCGAGCGAGGACGTGGCGGCGGCTATGTTCCGGACCGGTGCAGGCACATTGGCGTCGCTCACGGTCAGCCAGGTATCGGCCGGACGCCACAATCGCCTGTGGTTCGAGATCGATGGCGCCCAGGCCAGCGTGGCGTTCAACCAGGAAGACGCCGAGCGGCTGTGGGTCGGCCGTCCCGACCAGCGCGAGGAAATATTCGTCCGTGGGCCAGGCGCCGGCAGTGCCGAACAACGCCGGCTGTCGGTGTTGCCCGCCGGGCATGCGCAGGGCTACGGCCCGTGTTTCGAGGCGTTTGTCGCCGACACCTACCGCGCCATCGAAGGCGAGCAGCCGCAGGGCCTGCCCACCTTCGAAGACGGCGTGCGCTCGGCGCTGATCGTCGACCGCGTCATTGCATCGGCCAGGACACGTGCCTGGACCACCATCGGCTGAATCCCGGGAGATCGTTTGATGAACACCTCTGTTCGCAGAACTGCAACCCTCGCCCTGCTGCTGCTCGCTGCCCTGCCGGCCTTCGCACACGACATCGTTACCCCCAAGAAGCCCATCGCGGTGCAGATGTACTCACTGCGCAACGCGGGCTCGCTCGACCAGCAGTTGAAGATCGTCCATGACGCGGGCGTGGGTGCGGTGGAAACGGTGGGCACGCAGGGCGTCAGCGCCCCCGAACTCAAGCAGCTGCTGGACCGGTACGCGATCAAGGCGATTTCGTCGCACGTGCCCCTTGCCGAGCTGCGCAGGGACCTGCCCGGCGTGGTGGCCTTCAACCGGTCGATCGGCAACACCACGCTGGTGGTGCCTTACCTGGACGCGAAGGACCGGCCAACCGACGCCGCAGGCTGGACCGCACTGGGCAAGGAACTGGGCCGGATCGCGAAACAGGTACGGGCCGAGGGCATGCACCTGGCCTACCACAATCACGATTTCGAGCTGGTCGACTTCAATGGCAGGACCGGCCTGGACCTGCTGTTCGCCGCGGCCGGACCTGAGCTGCAGACCGAGCTGGATCTTGCCTGGGTGGCACGCGCCGGCTACGACCCGGCGGTGATGCTGGGCAGGTTCCGCGGCCGGCTGTTCGCCGTCCATGCCAAGGACAATGCGCCCAAGGGCCAGGCCGAAGACGAAGGCGGTTTCGCCGCGATCGGTCAGGGCGTGCTCGACTGGAACGCGATCCTCCCGGCCGCGGCGGCGGCCGGCGTCCAGTGGTACATCGTCGAGCACGACCAACCCCGTGATCCTGCCAAGGTCATCAAGACCGGCGCCGATTACCTGCGCAACCACCTGACCGTCAGCCTGCCCGCCCGCGCAACGCGCTAGCCCGCAAAGGAGCCCTGCTTGAAAACGACCCTGACTCTGACGCTGACCCTGTGGGCGGCTACGCATGCGCCGGCGGCGTGGTCCAAGGACGACCTCGCCGCGGGCGCGAAGCTGTACGCGGCGCACTGCACGGCCTGCCACGGCGCGGATCGCGCGGGCATGCCCGGCGCGTTCCCCGCGCTGACCGATATCGGCAAGCGCATGACGCCGGTGCAGATCAAGGAGAAGATCAGCAAAGGTGGCGGGCTGATGCCGCCCTTCTCCCACCTGTCACAACAGGAGATCGACGACATCAGCAGTTACCTGGCGAAGTAGCAGGCCGGCACTGGCGCCGGCCCTGCGCCGTCAGAGTTCGCGTACCCATATGTTGCGGTAGCTGACCTTGGCATCGTGCTCCTGCAGGTAGAGCGGTGCGCACCCGTGGGGCGCGTACGACGGTGCGCCGATGTACTCGGTCTTGCCCGAGAGAACAGTGTCGTCCTGCACCAGAACACCGTTGTGCAGCACGGTGATGCGCGCGGGCGAGATGAGCCCGCCGCCTGGCGAGAAGCGCGGCGCCTTCCAGACGATGTCGTAGGCCTGCCACTGGCCCGGCGGGCGCGAGGCATTCACCCGGGGCATGGCCTGCTTGTAGATCGCGCCGGCCTGGCCGTTGGCGTAGGTCGGGTTGTTGTAGCTGTCCAGCACCTGCAGCTCGTAGAGCTCCTGCAGGAAAATGCCGCTGTTGCCGCGGTTCTGACCGTCAAACCCCTTCGTGTCGGTGGGCGTGCGCCACTCGACATGCAGCTGGATGTCGCAGAAGCGCTGCTTGGTGCGGATGCCCTTGCTGCCCGGCACCACCGTGAGCGCGCCCTCGGCCACGCGCCAAGGCACACGCCCGCCCTGCTCCGACTCCCAGGCGGAGACATCCTTGCCATCGAACAGCACGATCGCGTCGGAGGGCGCCTTGCCCGGCGGCGTGGACACCACTGCAGGCACGGGCGTCCACACCTCGGTCTTGGTTGGATCGCGTGCGGGATCGGTGTCGGCCTGCGCAACCGCGGACGCCGTGGCCAGCAGGCCAGCGGCGACGTGGAGAGACCTGATCAACGTGCTGC
Source organism: Stenotrophomonas sp. HMWF003 (assembly GCF_003061285.1). Lineage (NCBI taxonomy): Bacteria > Pseudomonadati > Pseudomonadota > Gammaproteobacteria > Lysobacterales > Lysobacteraceae > Stenotrophomonas > Stenotrophomonas sp. HMWF003. The sequence goes on from NZ_QAIW01000368.1 coordinate 7,349, forward strand.
GGTCCATCAGCTGGTCCCCCAGGCAGGCGTGCCAGACACATAGGCCAGGTCGCCGTCGTAGCGACCCGGTACCGCGACGTAGCGCAGCACCTCGGTCGCGCCGACCTTCGAGGTGAAAAAGCCGAAGATGGCGAGCTGCTTGATCATCGTGAAGTAATGCGGCATCGGTTCTCCTTCTTCGGCGGTGCCAGTCTCGGTCACCTCGACCGCGTGTTTCCGGGCCTCTGCATCCAGCGCGCGCAGGAGTTCGGTGCGGGCCGGCGGCGCGAGCGAAACGAACCGGCCGCCGGCGCGTTTGTCGATATCGGCCAGGCCGGCCCGGAACGTCGCCTGCTGCCGGGCCGTATAGCAGTCGGTGACGAACGTCGCCATGAACGCGCCGGCGCCCGCGTCCTTCGCACCCGGCGTTTTCGTCCGCGGCAGGATGGTCTCGGCGATCTCATCCAGCGTGCCCACGTCGGCGTCGGAGAAAGGCATCTTCGCCCCTGCGGCGGGCGCCTGCCCCTGGGCGAGCGCGGGCAGGCCGACCATGGCCGCGCCGGTGGCGGCGAGGATCATCTTCAGCAGTTCGCGACGATCCATCAGAGGTTCCCCGCTTTCAGTTCGCGCACGGCATGGTCCGCAGCCCGCGCCGTCAGCGCCATGTAGGTCAGCGACGGATTCACGCAGGCGCTGGAGGTCATGCAGGCACCGTCGGTCACATAGACGTTGGGCGCATCCCAGACCTGGTTGTGCTGGTTCAGTACGGAGGTTCTGCGGTCACGCCCCATGCGTGCGGTCCCCATTTCATGGATGCCCTTGCCCGGGGCGTAGTCGTTGTCGTGCATCTGCACGTCCTTCACACCGGCGGCTTCCAGCATCTCGGCGGCATCGGCGGCCATGTCCTTGCGCATGGCCTTTTCGTTGTCGCGCATGGACACGTCCATCGCCAGTACCGGCAGGCCCCACTTGTCCTTGCGCTCGGCGTCCAGGCGGATCGTATTGTCGTGGTGCGGCAGCATTTCGCCGAACCCGGTCATGCCGATGCGCCAGTCACCGGGCACGGTCAGCGCCTCCTTCAGATCGGCACCGATGTTCAGTTCGGCGATCTCCCGTGACCACCCGCTGCGGCTGGCACCGCCCTGGTATCCGAACCCGCGCAGGTAACCGCGCCTGTCCGCAGCAACGTTGCGGAAACGGGGAATGTAGAAGCCACAAGGACGGCGGCCGAGGTAGTACTTGTCTTCATACCCTTCGACCCGGCCGGAAGCACCCGCGCCGAAATGATGGTCCATCACGTTGTGCCCGAGTTCGCCGGACGAGGAGCCCAGCCCACCGTCCCAGACATCGGTGGCCGAGTTCATCAGCAGCCAGGTCGAATTGAAGGACGACGCATTGAGGAAGATCACCTTGGCCGTGTACTGGTAGGTCTGGCCCGTCTCGGCGTCGATGATCTCCACGCCGCGCGCGCGCTTGCGGTCCTTGTCATAGAGCACTTCCTTGACGATCGAGAACGGCCGCAGCGTCAGGTTACCGGTCTTCATGGCCGCCGGCAGCGTCGCCGACTGGGTCGAGAAATAGGCCCCAAAGGGGCACCCCAGGATGCACTTGTTGCGGTACTGGCAGTTGACCCGGCCCTGTTCGGGCATGGGCTGGGTGATGTTGGCAGTGCGCGAGTGGATCATGTGGCGCGTTCCGCCAAACGCTTTCCGGATCCGCGCAGCCACGTCCTTCTCGACGATGTTCAACGGGATCGGCGGCAGGAACTCGCCATCGGGCAGCACATCCAGCCCCTCGCGGGTGCCGGCGATGCCGGCGAACTTCTCCGCGTGGTCGTACCACGGTGCGATGTCGGCATACCGGATCGGCCAATCCGTGGCGATGCCGTCCTTGAGGTTCGCCTCGAAATCCAGGTCGGAGAAGCGATAGCTCTGGCGGCCCCACATCAGTGATCGCCCGCCCACGTGATAGCCGCGGAACCAATCGAATCGCTTGGTCTCGGTGTAGGGCGATTCCTTTTCGTTCGCCCACATCCCTTCAAGGTTCTCGGCCAGGCCGTAGTCGCGCATCAACACCGGATAGTCGGCCTTCATCGCCTGGGTGGGCCGGTTGCGGTGCGGGAAGTCCCACGCCTCCTTCATCGCGTTGACGTAGTCCTTGACGTGCTCGATGTTGCGTCCGCGTTCCAGCATCAGGACCTTGAGGCCTTTCTCGGTCAGTTCCTTCGCCGCCCAACCGCCGCTGATGCCGGAGCCAACAACGATTGCGTCGTAGTGATTGTCTGCCATGGGTTCTACTTCACCTGGGTGGATAGCGTTTCAGACGTCGCAGAGGCGGATCGCCTCGCGCAGCGAGCCGACGGGATCCGGCGCGGCAGGCATGAACTCCTGAGCCAGATAGCCATCGAAACCGGTGTCGCGGATCGCGCGACAGATGGCGGGGTAATTGAGTTCCTGCTGGTCGCCGATCTCGTGTCGTCCAGGCACGCCCGCGGTGTGGTAGTGCTTGAAGTACGCGTGATGCCTGCCGATGGTGGCGATGATGTCGCCCTCCATGATCTGCATGTGGTAGATGTCGTACAGCAGGCCGAAATGCTCCGAGCCGAGCCGTCGGCACAGCTCGACGCCCCATGCGGTGTGGTCGCACAGGTAGTCGGGATGATCGACTTTGGAGTTCAGCAGCTCCATCACCAGCACCACGCCGCGCCGCTCGGCATGCCCGAGGATGCGTTTGAGCCCTGCCTCGGCATGGGCCATGCCCGCCTGGGGGTCCATGCCGTTGCGGTTGCCGGAGAAGCAAATGAGATTGCGATAGCCGGCCTCGGCCACCAGGTCGATGTGCCGCGTGTAACGCTCGACCAGCTGATCGTGGAATTCGCGGCCGGCAAAGCCTTTGGTCAGGCCCAGCTCCGCGCCGTTGCACATCGCGCTGTACACGCCGTGGGCCTTCAGCGTGGGCCAGTCCTCCGGCCCCACCAGATCGATGGCGGCGAACCCGACGCCCTTCACCGTCCTGCAAAGCTGGGCCACCGATTGCTGCGGAAAGGTCCAACGGGCGACGGAGTGCTTCAGGTTGCCCTTGAGTGGCGCGGTGGTTGCAAACGCGGGCAGAACGCCCGCCGCCCCCAGCCCAACGCTCCCGGCCACCGCCATGCGCAGCGCGTCGCGCCGTGTGAGCCCCGGGGCCGGGCCTGGTCCGATCGAATGGATAGGCATCCACTTTCCGGCCTCCCAACCGGTATCACACGCTGTCGATTCGGTTTAATGCAATCGATTGCACCATAGAGGAGCGGGTCTTTTTTTTGCAAGACGCAGTGCACTAAAAACCATGCTGCGGAGCACAATGCCCATGGACACCGTTGGCCCGACGCTGGGGCCTGCGTTGGTATCGTCGGGCGTTGGGAGAAGCCGACCAACGGTCGGCTCTACGGGTGTGCGAACAGGCACGCCGGTGCTTCGCATGCCCTTCGCGCTACTGTTCGGCCTCCATGGCCCGAGTTCCCTCGAGAATGAGCTTCTGTGCCGACGGATTGGCGTTGCCTGCGTTGGAACGCCTGGCCGCCGCCAAGGCATCGAGCACCATCGCACGTCGCTTCGCCGGGTCGTTCTCTCGCCTCGCGGCGGTCAATGTGCTCGCCGCGTAGTAATTCAGTTGCTGCGAATCGCCACGCTCCCGCGCCACTGCCTTCCACTTCGCGGCATCCTCGTCACTCCCCGAAAGGGCCTCGTAATGGTCGATCAGCCGCTTCACGGCTGCGACATCGCCGTTGTTGGCGGCCACCTCGACGGTCGCTCGCTCCTTGTCAGGAATCACGAAGGCATCGCTCGGACTTCGTTGTTCACTGGCGTGCGGGCCGCGCGGCTCGCCGCTGCAACCGGCCGTCGCAATGGCGACAACGACAACGGTGACGACGGACATTCCTGGTTTCATCGGGGCTTCCGCGATTTCGGCTGGAAGAGAGAATACTGAGCAGGGTTGGAGTAGTCGGGGTCTTTACCGTTCCCGCCAACTCTGGGCATAGGTCCGGTCACACCTATGGGATTCAACGTACCCAGTGATCCGGATCTCCGTGGAGAGGCCCAACGGGTCCCGGAAGCTGAGCGGATGACCGTCTACGCATGCGTAAGTCATGTCTGCATGACTATGCCTGACTATCTTTCCAGGCAAAAAAAGCACAAAAAAAAGGAGCCCCACGAATGGGGCTCCTGTCGGATCTTTATCGACGCTTACAGCCCCGTGTTCTTAGAACGGGATGTCGTCATCGGCGAAGTCGTCCATCGGCGGCGCCGGCTGCTGCGGCTGCTGCTGCGGGCGCTGCTGGCCGTAACCACCGCCCTGCCCGCCC
>NZ_QAIW01000368.1:11731-12185 GCF_003061285.1 Stenotrophomonas sp. HMWF003
GCCGCCGCCGTAGTTGCCACCGGCACCGGCGCCTGCACCGCCGCCACCGCCGCCTTCACCGCGGCCGCCCAGCATCTGCATTTCGTCAGCGATGATGTCGGTGGAGTACTTCTCCACGCCGTCCTGGCCGGTGTACTTGTCGTACCGCAGGCTGCCTTCGACGTAGACCGAGCTGCCCTTGCGCAGGTATTCGCCGGCGATTTCACCGAGCTTGCCGAAGAACACCACGCGGTGCCATTCGGTACGCTCCTGCTGGTTGCCATCCTTGTCCTTGCGGACGCTGGTGGTGGCCAGGCTGATGCGGGTGATCGCCATGCCGCCTTGGGTGTACTTCACGTCCGGGTCGTTGCCGAGGTTGCCGACCAGGATGACTTTATTGATGCCGCGCGCCATAGGGTTGCTCTTCCGTTGTCCGAGGGCAGGCCGCAGTCATAACACAGCGCCGTGCGGGCTG
>NZ_QAIW01000369.1:0-6279 GCF_003061285.1 Stenotrophomonas sp. HMWF003
GCCTACGGTCGGTACCTGCCGCGATCAACCGGGTAAGTGCTGGCGCAGGTGCGCCAGCAACAGCTTCACCCGTCGCGAAGGATGTGCGGTGTTGGGAAACACCGCATACACCCCCTGGCGCGGAAAGCGGTGCCCGCGCAGGATCGGCAGCAGCCGGCCTGACGCCAGATCCTCGGCAATCAACCACTGCGGCAGCACCGTCGCCCCGGCCCCGGCCAGCGCGAACGCACGCAGCGTGGACGCATTGTCCACCGTGACCACCGCATCGGCGGGGTTGCTGGCAAACATCTGGTCGCTGCCATCGGGGGCGATCAACGGCAGGTCCGCCAGACGCGGATAACCCAACCGCGGCAGCGTACGCACCCAGTCCGGGTCGTCACGCGCGGCTTCATCGGGCAAGCCCGCCAACACCGACGGCGCGGCAACCGCACACAACGCATGCTCATCGAGCAGGGTGGCGCGCAGCTCGGAATCGGCCATGCGCCCCAAGCGGATGGCCAGGTCGAAACGCTCGGGAATCAGGTCGGCATGCGCCGGCGTGGTCGACAGGTGCAGCCGCAGCTGCGGGTGCAGGGCACGGAACCCCTCCAGCAGCGGCACCACCTTGGCGGCCGCATATTCGGGCGTGGTGGTCAGGCGCAGCGTGCCACGCAACTGCAGCTGCTCGCTGCGTGCCTCTTCGATGGCCCGCTCGGCGGTGGCCAGCATCGCCACGCAGTGCTGGTGGAAGCGCTCGCCGGCTTCGGTCAGCGCCAGACTGCGGGTGTTGCGCACCAGCAGGGTCACGCCCAGTTCCTGCTCCAGCCGTTTCAGGTTGAAGCTCACCACCGCCTTGCTCTGGCCCAGGCGCTGCGCGGCCGCGGTGAGGCTGCCGGCATCGACCACGGCCTTGAAGGTCTCGAAACGGTCCAGGCTGACCATCGCGCGCGCCTTGTGTGTCAAAAGTGGTTTGACAGTCTTGCATTGGATGTTCTGTTTATCCAGCCTCCTCCAGCGCGCATGCTGCCGCCTCGCAACCGGAGTGCCGCATGACCTATCGCGCCAAAGTGGAGCTGCTGTACCTGCTCGGGTTCTCGCTGGACCTGGTCAACATGTTCATCGGCACGGTGGCTTATCCGGCCGTGGCAACCGAACTGCACGCCTCGGTGCCGCAGCTGGCGTGGATCGGCAACGCCTACATGCTCGGCCTGACCCTGGTGATCCCACTGGGCAGCTGGCTGGCCGCGCGGCTGGGCGAGCGCCGGCTGCTGTGCCTGTCGCTGGGGGTGTTTGCGCTGGGTGCGATCCTGGCCGGCACTGCGCCCAGCATCGAAGCGCTGATCGGCTGGCGGCTGCTGCAGGGACTGGGCGGCGGGTTGCTGATTCCGGTCGGGCAGGCGATGGCCTACCGGCATTGCCCGCCGGCCGAACGTGGCCGCCTCACCGCGCGCATCATGGCCGTGGCGCTGCTGGTGCCGGCGCTGTCGCCGACCCTGGGCGGCTGGCTGGTCGGGCTGGGGTCATGGCGCTGGGTAGTGCTGGCCAGCGTGCCACTGGCAGCGCTCACGCTGCTGCTGGCCGCCGCGTGGGTCCGCTCCGAGGCGCCGTTGGCGCTGCCGCGGCTGGACCGGCGCGGCCTGTTGCTGGGCTCGCTGGGCCTGAGCCTGCTGCTGGTAGCCCTGAGCCAGATCGCCGAGGCGCAGCAGCGCACGCTGGGCATCGGGTTGCTGATGGCCGCCACGGCCGTGCTCGTGGTCTATGCGCGTACCGCACGACGCACCGCCCAGCCGGTACTGCACTGGACGTTGCTGCGACACCCCACGCTGCGCCTGGCCATGCTGGTGTACCTGCTGGTGCCGGGCACGTTCATCGGCACGCAGCTGGTGGCAACGCTGCTGCTGCATCGGCAGGGCTACACCGCGGCGGCCATCGGCGGCTTCATGCTGCCTTGGGCGATGGCCTCAGCCTGCGCGATCGCCACCACGCGGCAGTGGCTGCCGCGCATCGGTGCGCGGCCGCTGTTGAGCGCGGGCATGCTGTGCCAGGCCACGGGCATCGTGCTGTTGATCGGCATCCAGGCCGGTCAGCTGTGGTTGCCGGTGCTGGCGTTCGCCCTGATGGGGCTGGGCGGCAGCCTGTGCAGCAGCAGCGCGCAGACCCTTGCGTTCCAGGGCATGGCCGACGACGAACTGCTGCCCGGCAGCGCGCTCTGGAATCTCAACCGCCAACTCAGTTTCTGCCTGGCCGCCGCGCTGCTGGCCTGCGTGCTGGCGGTGCTGTCGTCGCTGACGCCCGACCGCGCCTTCACCTTGACCCTGCTGCTGGCGGCTGGCATGAGCCTGCTGCCGCTGCTTCTGCTCTGGCGCCTGCCGGCGTCCACCCTGACCTTGAGGACCTCCGCATGACCGACACTTCCGCCCTGCATGAAATCCACGCACTGCATGTGCTGATCGAAGACTGGTTCAACGCGCGCATCCCGGTGTCTGCACTGGACACGCTGATGGCGCGTTTCAGCGAAGACTTCAGCATGGTGGGCGTCGCCGGCCAGCGCCTGGATCGCGCCGCCGTGCAGGCGTTGTTCGCCGCCAGCCACGGCGCACGCCCCGGGCTGGTGATCGCCATCGAGTCGGTGCAGGCCACGACCCTGCCGTCGCCGCTGGCCATGCTGCGCTATCGCGAAGGCCAGGGGGTGGAGGTGGGCGCACTGCGCTGGCGGGAATCGCTGGCCGTGCTTCGCCAGGAGCACGGGCAATGGCGCTGGTTGGCGCTGCATGAAACAGCCAGCGCCTGAGTCAGTACACGCGGTAAAGGCCGAGCTGGTCTTCGTCGACCAACACCACGCACTCGGGTCGCGCGCTGAAGCAGGGTGCGATGAGCAGCGGCCGCACATCGCCGGCCTGCATTGCGCCGCGCAGGAAGGCGACCACATCGGCCGCCGTGGCCCGGAAGGTGCGCCCGCCGAACACGGCGTTGCGCCCTTTCCAGGTCACCACGTTGTGTGCCACGTAGCAGCTGTCGTCCTGCAGAACGCCCACCAGCGCTTCCAGGTCGGCGATGGGCTGGAATGGGGTGCCCGCGGCAACGGCATCGCGCATCTGGAAGTAGATGCGCTGCTCTTCCTCGCGTGACGCCAGCTCGGCGCGCACCAGTGTCTGCAGTGTGTAGTGGTTCTTCATCATCAGCCGCCTGGTCCGGTGGCGAGTGCCGCCGTGGACCCCGGGGCCATTCTGCGGTGGCGCGCGTGGCTTTGCACGAAACGGTGGTTGATGGCTGAATGCGGGCGGCAGGGACAAACGGCATCTACCGGCGCGGCGCGGGCGGCGCTAGGCTTCAGGGATTGTTCGCCGCCACCTGCCGGGAGAGAGCCCATGCGTGTCCGTGTCGTGCCTGTCGTGTTGTTGAGCCTCATGATTGCCGCCAGCGTGTCGGCGCAGACCGCGCCGATGACCCCGGATATCCCGGCCAAGGGATTTGTGACCCCCACCGCTGCCGACAACTACGACAAGCGCGTGGTGATGGTGCCGATGCGTGACGGTACAAAGCTCTACACGGTGATCGTGGTGCCCAAGGGCGCGAAAAACGCCCCGATCCTGCTGACCCGCACGCCGTACGACGCGGCCAACCGCGCCAAGCGCATCGATTCGCCGAACATGCGCGACATCCTCCCGCAGGGCGACGAGGTGTTCGTCGATGGTGGCTACATCCGGGTGTTCCAGGACATCCGCGGCAAGTACGGCTCCGAAGGCGATTACGTGATGACCCGGCCGCTGCGAGGGCCACTCAACAGCACCAAGGTCGACCATGCCACCGATGCGTGGGACACCATCGACTGGCTGGTCAAGCACGTGCCGGAAAGCAACGGCAAGGTCGGCATGCTGGGCTCTTCGTATGAAGGCTTCACCGTGGTGATGGCGCTGACCAACCCGCACCCGGCGTTGAAGGTGGCCGCGCCGCAGAGTCCGATGATCGACGGCTGGATGGGCGATGACTGGCTCAACTACGGCGCCTTCCGCCAGGTCAACTTCGGCTACTTCACCGGCCAGCTGGCCAAGCGCGGCAAGGGGCCGTCGATTCCCAGCGTCGGCTACGACGACTACACCACCTTCCTGCGTGCCGGCTCGGCCGGCGACTACGCGCGCGCCAACGGACTGGACCAGCTGCCGTGGTGGCACAAGCTGATCGAGCACCCGGCCTACGATGCGTTCTGGCAGGAACAGGCGCTGGACGCGCAGATGGCCAAGACCCCGCTGAAGGTGCCCACCATGTGGCTGCAGGGCCTGTGGGACCAGGAGGACATGTGGGGCGCGGTGCACAGCTATGCGGCGATGGAGCCGCGCGACAGCAGCAACACGCTCAACTACCTGGTGATGGGCCCGTGGCGGCACAGCCAGGTGAACTACGACGGCAGCAGCCTGGGCGCGCTGAAGTTCGACGGCGACACCGCATTGCAGTTCCGCCGCGACGTGCTCAAGCCGTTCTTCGACCAGTACCTGGTGGACGGCGCGGCCAAGGCCGATACGCCGCCGGTACTGATCTACAACACCGGCGAGAACCACTGGGACAGGTTGCAGCAGTGGCCGCGCACCGCCGCCCAGAGCAAGCCGCTGTACCTGCGCGCGGGCGGCAAGCTGTCCTTCGAGGCGCCGCAGCCCGGCGAAGCTACCTACGAGGCGTACGTGGCCGACCCGGCCAAGCCGGTGCCGTTCGTGCCGCGCCCGGTGCGCTTCGCCGACCGCGACATGTGGACCAGTTGGCTGGTGAAGGACCAGCGTTTCGTGGACGGGCGGCCCGATGTGCTCACCTTCGTCAGCGAACCGTTGACCGAACCGCTGCGCATCGGCGGTGCGCCGCAGGTGAACCTCGCCGCGGCGACCACCGGCAGCGATGCCGACTGGGTGGTGAAGCTGATCGACGTGTACCCCGACCAGACCCCGTCCACGCCGGAGATGGGCGGCTATGAACTGGCGGTGTCGATGGCGATCTTCCGCGGGCGCTACCGCGAGAGTTTCAGCGCGCCCAAGGCGATCGCGGCCAACCAGGTGCTGGACTACCGGTTCGGCTTGCCCACGGCCAACCATGTGTTCCAGCCGGGCCACCGGGTGATGGTGCAGGTGCAGTCCAGCCTGTTCCCGCTGTACGACCGTAACCCGCAGACCTTCGTGCCGAACATCTACCTGGCCAAGCCGGGCGATTACCAGAAGGCGACGCAGCAGGTGTGGCACGCGCCGCAGCAGGCCAGCTTCATCTCGCTGCCGGTGTATTGACCCCGGTAGAGCCGACCGTTGGTCGGCTCCCCGCGCGCCCAACCGGGTGCATGCGCAGCCGACCAACGGTCGGCTCTACCCTGGATTGCGTCGCCACTGCGCAGGCGTTAGCGTGCAGCTCCGTTTTGCCTGATGTGACCGATGAAAAGGATGTTCGTGCTGACTGCGCTGGCAGCGCTGGCCGCGCCGGTGCAGGCGCAGTCGTTCACCGTGCTGGGCAACCGCTTCGGCGGCGATGCGCTGCTGACCGCCGATGGCCGCCTGCGGGTAGCACCCAACGGCGCGCGCATGCACCGGCTAGCGGCCGATCGCTGGATGCGCGCACAGGGCGAGGCCACGCCCCAGCAGTGGTACGACGATGCAGGACGCCTGCTGCGCGAGGACCGCGGCTACACCGAGTACCACGCACCCTTCGTGCTGCCGCAGGCCGCGCCCGGCGACCCCCTGTGGAAGGCATTCATCCGCGCCGACGGCGACCCGGTGGGTGGCTGGGGCGTGGTGGATGCACTGGGCCACGCGCGTCTACCGGCGTTCAATGATGGCGAGTGGCTGCCGCTGGCGGTGCCCGATCGCGTGGTGTGGAACGCCCGCAGCGGCGCGCTGCGTTTCCACGACCTGGAGGGGCAGCCGGTCATGCTGCTGGACGAACGCAAGGCGCAGTGGGTGGCCGGGCCCTTCGTCGGCCGCCACGTGTATGTGTCCTGCAGTGTCGAGGTGCCCACGCAGTGCAACGTGCAGAACGAAGCAGGCACCACGTTGTTTGCCGACGATATTGACGCGCTGCTGCCGGTCAGCGACGGCGGTTGGTGGTTGCGCCAGGGCGAGCTGTGGCGGCGGGTGGATGCGCAGGGCAGGGCAACAGATGCGGCCCGCTACCGGCAACAGGGCCTGTACCCGCGCTATCGCCAGTACGGCGGCAGCGCAGGCCGGCGCGACTGGCCCGGGCAGGTCAGCCGCCACGCCACCGGCAGCGAGCACGACACCCCCGAACCCGGCTGGCTGATGGCCGACGGACGCTTTGCCGCACTGCCCACGC
>NZ_QAIW01000369.1:6295-15904 GCF_003061285.1 Stenotrophomonas sp. HMWF003
GCTGGCTGCGGTGCTGGACGCGCCCGATGACGAGCAACGGCAGGCACCCGCGTGGCGCGTTCGGGCTGCCGCCGACGGTCGCACTGCTGCCGTATTCGACTGCAAGGGCCAGGTGATGTTCGCCCCGTCCAGTGTCGACAGGCTGGACGCGGTGGCCGGGGGGCTGCTGGGCACGTTCGTGGGCGAGTCCTCGGCGCGGTTGTGGTGGGATGGCACGACCGCACACACGGTGCCCGAAGGCCTGGCGATCGATGACGATCACGTGGTGCCGCCGTTGCTGCTGCTGTGGAACCAGGCCACCGGCCAGAACCAGCTGTACAACATCGCGCGTGGCAAGGTGATCGGGAACGCTGTCGATGGGGTCGAGCACATGGATGCACGGCGTGTGGCGTTCCGTCGCGAGGGGCAGCAGGGCCTGATGCTGGCCGATGGCAGCGAGCCGCTGCCTCCCCGGTACCTGGAGATCCTGCCGTGGGGCGAAGACCGCACACTGACGCGGCGTTCTCTGGAGAACGGCGATGAGGAGCTCTCCCTGCTGGATGCGGATTACAGGGTCTTGATGCGGCGACGCCTGGCCTTCACCGGCGTGGCGCTGGAAACGACCTGGCAGGGAAGCGTGCAGGGGCAGGCGGTGGTCCGGCTCAACCTGGGCACGATGCAGCTGGCCGATGGCCCGTATTTCGTGCAGCAGTGGCTGGATCGCGACGGGCAGGTGCTGGTCAGTGACGTCAGCTGCCCGGCGCCTGGTGATGACGCGCTCGCACGGGGAGCAGGGGTGATGCTGGGCAAGGGATGGCGGCAGGACAGCATGCCGCAGCAGCCCTGCCGGTTGCCGGACGCGTTGATGCCGGTGTTGCAGGGCGGCGACGTCACGCCCGCGATGCGGTAATGCCGGCCAGCGACCGGCATTACCCACGACAGCCGACCAACGGTCGGCATTACCAAGCACAGCCGACCAACGGTCGGCTCTACCGGGTCGGTGCCTGCGTCATGCGCCCGAGACGCTCGGGTAATCGGTGTAGCCGCGCGAGCCGCCGCCGTACAGGGTGTCCGGGTCGAGGTCGGACAATGCAACGCCCAGGCGCAGGCGTTCGACCAGATCGGGGTTGGCAATGAACGGACGACCGAAGGCGATCACGTCGGCGTAGCCGGAGGCGATGGCGGCTTCGGCGGTGTCCTTGGTGTAGCCATTGTTGGCGATCCATGCCCCCTTGAACTTCGCGCGCAGCGCGGCGTAGTCGAACGCGATGTTGTCGCGCGGGCCGCCGGTGGCGCCTTCGATGACGTGGATGAAGGCCAGCGGGCCAATCGCATCCAGGCGTTCCACGGCGCGTTCGAACAACGGCTGGGGATTGGAGTCGGCAGCGTCGTTGGCCGGGGTCACCGGGGACAGGCGCACGCCGGTACGCTCGGGGCCAATCTCCGATGCGATCGCACGCACCACCTCATCCAGCAGGCGCGTGCGGTTCTCGATGCTGCCACCGTATTCGTCGGTGCGCTGGTTGCTGCCGTCGCGCAGGAACTGGTCGATCAGGTAGCCGTTGGCCGCGTGTACTTCCACGCCATCGAAGCCGGCGGTGATCGCATTGCGCGCTGCCTGGCGGTAGTCCTGGATTAAGCCGGGAATCTCGGAGAGTTCCAGTGCGCGGGGTGCCGAGACATCCTCGAAGCCCTTGCTGGTGAAGGTCTTGGCCTTGGCCGGCAGCGCACTCGGCGCCACTGGCACCTCACCATCGGGCAGCAGGCTGGTGTGCGAGATGCGGCCGACGTGCCACAGCTGCAGCACGATCTTCCCGCCGCGCGCATGCACCGCGTCGGTGACCTTCTTCCAGGCGTCGATCTGGTCCTGGCTGTAGATCCCGGGGGTGTCCAGGTAGCCCTGGCCGAGCGGGCTGATCTGGGTCGCCTCGGCAATGATCAGGCCGGCGCTGGCGCGCTGTTCGTAGTACTGGATCGCCAGGGGATTGGGCACGCGCCCTTCGATGGCGCGGTTGCGGGTAAGCGGGGCCATCGCCATGCGGTTGGCCACCGCGATCGCGCCGAGCCGGGTAGGGGTGAACAATGGGCCGTCACTGGTGGAAGTCATGGGCATACCTTTGGGGGAGGGCTGCGTCGATGCAGCCTGGACAAACAGAATGTGGACGTACGACCGCCAGCATAGGCACAGGTGCGTTGCAGCGATGGGAAGCATTGTTGCGGGCGTCTGTGTGCACGTTGCGTAACGCATGGCCGGCGTAGCGTAGTGCGGGATGCAGGTGTTTCCTGCGACATGTTCCAACCAGAGGTACAACGCGATGATTGATTATCAGCTCACGGGCAAGGTGGCGATCGTGACCGGTGGCGTGTCCGGCATCGGCCTGGCCGCGGCCGAACTGCTCGCAGCATCCGGCGCAGCGGTGGCGGTGTGGGATCTGAAGGACGACGCGGTGCAGAAGACCGCCGAGGCGCTGCGCGGCAAGGGCGTCAAGGCGATCGGCATCGCGCTCGACGTCACCGACGAAAAGGCCGTTGAAGCGGCGGTACAGCGCACCGTGCAGGAGCTGGGCGGCCTGCACATCGCTGTCAACAACGCCGGCATCGGCGGGCCGTCGGCGACCAGCGGCGACTACCCGGTGGACGGCTGGAAGCGCGTCCTCGACGTCAATCTCACCAGTGTGTTCCTGTGCCAGCGTGCGCAGATCCAGGCCATGCGCAGCAGCGGCAAGGGCGGCAGCATCATCAACATGGCCTCCATCCTGGGGCAGGTGGGGTTCAACAATTCCGCTGCCTACGTGGCCGCCAAGCACGGGGTGGTCGGATTGACCCAGACCGCGGCGTGGGAGCACGCCGGCGACAGGATCCGGGTCAATGCGGTCGGCCCCGGCTTCATCGCCACCCCGCTGCTGGACAAGATGGACCCGACGGTCAGGAAGGCGCTGGAAAGCAAGCACGCGCTGGGCCGTCTCGGCCAGCCCGATGAGGTCGCCGCGCTGGTGGCCTGGCTGGCCAGCGACGATGCCTCGTTCGCGACCGGCACGTATTACGCCATCGACGGCGGCTACCTGGCGCAGTAACCGGTGCCTGGCGGTCATGCGGCAACCCACTGCCGCATGACCGTGCACATCCGCCTCACGCGCCTCTTCACGGCGCTGCCACGTCCGCCACGCAAGGCTGGGCCGAACAGGCGAGGACGTACGGATGGGACTGGAACAGGATCTATCGATACTGCTGCGGATTGCCGCAGCCATGGTGTTTGGTGGCTTGATCGGCATCGAACGCGAGATGGGCAAACACGCGGCCGGTCTGCGCACCCACATGCTCATTGCCGGTGCGGCGGCCTTGATCGTGGGCCTCGGCGACAGCATCGCCGAACACTTCCAGCAGGAGCGCTATCGCGACCTGCTGCAGGTCGATCCGGTGCGTCTGATCGAGGCGGTAGTGGCCTGCGTCGGTTTCGTGGCGGCCGGCACCATCCTGCGCGGGTCGCGCGATGACCAGGTCAGCGGCCTGACCACGGCCAGCTCATTGATCATGTCGGCGTCGATCGGCATCGCGGTGGGCATCGGCGAGTACGTCATCGCCATCGGCGTCAGCATTCTGTGTCTGATCGTGCTGGCGGTGTTCAGTCGGATCGCCAAGAAACTGGAGGCATCATGAGCAGCGACCGTCCCTTCCAGATCCAGCATATCGACCACATCGTGCTGCGCGTGCAGGACCTGCCGCGTGCGGTGGCGTTCTACCGCGATGTGCTCGGCTGCACGGTTGCGCGCGAGCGACCGTCGCTGGGCATGGTGCACCTGCACGCCGGCACGTCGATGATCGATCTGGTCGCCGTGGACGGAAAGCTCGGCACCCCCGGTGGCGCGGCGGCGGGGGCGCAGGGGCGCAACCTGGAGCACCTGTGCCTGCGCGTGGAACCGTTCGATGTGGAGCGTCTGCGGGCGCATCTGCAGATGCACGCGGTGGAGCTGCGGGGCAAGCCGGAGAGCAATTACGGTGCCGAAGGCGATGGTCTGTCGGTGTATCTGCTTGACCCGGATGGGAACGGGGTGGAGTTGAAGGGCCCCGCGAGCGACTGCGGCTGCAGCTAATGGTCATACCAAAATACAGGGCATAGACCTATGGTCTAATAGGCTCGTCGCGCAATTGGCGTTTCAATGCGGACACTTTCTACCCCTTCTGCTACTTATTGGTCGTACCAATAAGGGAGGGGTAGAAACGCATGCCGGCCCCGCACTTTCCGTGCGCGGCCTTCCGTCCGTCCCGTTGAGATTCGCCGATGCAGCCCTGGCAACAACTGTATGACCCCGCTGGCAACCTGTGGCTGTCCAGCCTGATCGCGCTGTTGCCGATCGCCTTCTTCTTCGTCGCCCTGGCCGTGCTGCGCATGAAGGGCTGGCTGGCCGGGACGCTTACCGTGGCCATCGCGCTGGCGGTGGCGCTGCTGTTCTACCGCATGCCGGTGCAGCAGGCATTCGCTGCGGGCGCGTACGGGTTCATCTACGGGCTGTGGCCGATCGCCTGGATCATCCTGGGGGCGGTGTTCCTGTACAAGGTCTCGGTCAAGACCGGTCAGTTCGACATCATCCGTGCCTCGATCCTCTCGGTCACCGAAGACCAGCGCCTGCAGATGCTGATGGTTGGCTTCGCCTTCGGTGCGTTCCTGGAAGGGGCGGCCGGTTTCGGTGCGCCGGTGGCGATCACCGCCGCGCTGCTGGTCGGGCTTGGCTTCAAACCACTGTATGCGGCCGGGCTGTGCCTGATCGTCAACACCGCGCCGGTCGCCTTCGGCGCGATGGGCATTCCGATCATCGTGGCAGGCCAGGTCACCGGCCTGGATCCGTTCGAGATCGGGCAGATGGCCGGCCGCCAGCTGCCGTTCCTGACCATCATCGTGCTGTTCTGGATCATGGCGATCATGGACGGCTGGCGCGGCGTCAAGGAAACCTGGCCGGCGGTGCTGGTGGCCGGCGGCTCGTTCGCCATCGCGCAGTACCTGACCTCCAACTTCATCGGACCGGAACTGCCGGACATCACCGCCTCGTTGGCCTCGCTGGTGTGCCTGACCCTGTTCCTGCGCCGCTGGAAACCGGTGCGGATCTTCCGCTTCGATACCGAAACCAGTGCCGAGGCCGCGGCGCAGGCGCTGGACGCCCCGCGTTACAGCACCGGGCAGATCATCAAGGCGTGGTCGCCGTTCCTGATCCTGACCGCGATGGTCACCGTGTGGAGCATCAAGCCGTTCAAGGCGTTGTTCGCCGCTGGCGGGCCGCTGGAGCACTGGGTGCTGAAGCTGCCGGTGCCGGGGCTGGACCAGCTGGTGCAGAAAATGCCGCCCATCGTCCCATCGCCCAGCGCCTACGAGGCGGTGTACAAGTTCGATGCGGTATCGGCCACCGGCACCGCCATCATGCTTGGCGCGGTGCTGGCCATCGTGCTGCTGAAGATGCGCCCGGCCGCGGCGCTGCGCACCTTCGGTGAGACCGCCAACGAGCTGAAGGTGCCCATTTACTCGATCGGCATGGTGCTGGCCTTTGCCTTCATCGCCAACTACTCGGGGCTGTCGGCCACGTTGGCGCTGGCCCTGGCCCACACCGGCAAGGCCTTTACCTTCTTCTCGCCGTTCCTGGGCTGGCTGGGCGTGTTCCTGACCGGCTCGGACACCTCGTCCAACGCCCTGTTCTCGGCGCTGCAGGCCACCACCGCCCAGCAGATCGGCGTGTCCGAGGTGCTGCTGGTGGCGGCCAACACCACCGGCGGGGTGACCGGCAAGATGATTTCCCCGCAGTCCATCGCCATCGCCTGCGCGGCGGTGGGGCTGGCCGGCAAGGAGTCCGACCTGTTCCGCTTCACGGTCAAGCACAGCCTGATCTTCACCGTGATGGTGGGCATCATCACCACGCTGCAGGCGTACTGGCTCACCTGGATGATTCCCTGAGCCATGCGCGGATCACGCCACGCGGGCGACAATGACGGCATGAAGAACGAACGCCTGTCCGACAAGGTGGCCGCGCAGCTGCGTGGCCTGGTGAGCACGCAGAACCTGCAGCCGGGGGATCGGCTGCCGGCCGAGCGGGCACTGGCCGTACAGCTGGGGGTGTCACGCACCGCCCTGCGCGAGGCCATCGCCCAACTTGCCAGCCAGGGCCTGCTGACGGCGCGGGTAGGCGGTGGCACCTACGTGGCCGAACCCGCCGCGCGGGCCCGGCAGGCCATCGACGAACCGCTGATGCCGTACCTGCCGCTGTTCCAGGGCGACCCGGAGTACCGCTTCGACGTGCTGGAGATCCGCCACGCGCTGGAAGGCGCCACTGCCTGGCACGCCGCGCTGCGCGCCACCGATGCGGACCGGGCGAAGATCCGCGACGCCTTCGACACCATGATGGCCGCACACGGCAAGGACGATCCGGCCGGTGAGGCGCGCGCCGATGCGGCCTTCCACCTGGCCATCGCCGAGGCTTCGCACAACCTGGTGCTGCTACAGGTGATGCGCGGCCTGTTCGAGCTGTTGCAGACCAACATCTCGCAGAGCCGCGAAAAGCTGTACACCTCGCCACGCACCTTCGAGCCCTTGTCGGTGCAGCACCGCGAAATGATGGACGGGGTGCTGTCCGGCGATCCCGAACGCGCGCGTGCCGCCGCACACGCCCATCTGGAATTCGTGCACACCTCGCTGCGCACGCTCGACGACAACGAGGCCCGGCGCACGCGCGCCTCGCGGCTTCCTTCTGCCCACGGTTGATTCCCATGATCATCTCCGCCTCCACCGATTACCGCGCGGCCGCGCAGCGCAGGCTGCCGCCGTTCCTGTTCCACTACATCGATGGCGGCGCGTATGCCGAACACACGCTCAAGCGCAACGTGTCCGACCTGGCCGACATCGCGCTGCGCCAGCGCGTGCTGCGCAACATGGCCGAGCTGCGTCTGGACACCGAGCTGTTCGGTGAGCGCCTGGCGATGCCGGTGGCGCTGGCACCGGTCGGGCTGACCGGCATGTATGCGCGCCGCGGTGAAGTGCAGGCGGCACGGGCGGCGGCCAGTCGCGGCATTCCCTTCACTCTGTCGACGGTGTCGGTCTGCCCGATCGAAGAGGTGGCACCGGCCATCGACCGCCCGATGTGGTTCCAGCTGTATGTGCTCAAGGACCGCGGCTTCATGCGCAATGCGCTGGAGCGGGCCAAGGCCGCCGGGGTGACCACACTGGTGTTCACGGTGGACATGCCCACGCCGGGCGCGCGCTACCGCGATGCGCACTCGGGCATGAGTGGCCCGAACGCGCCGGCGCGGCGCATGCTGCAGGCGGTGACGCACCCGCGCTGGGCGTGGGACGTGGGCCTGTTCGGCCGTCCGCACGACCTGGGCAACATTTCCACGTATCGCGGCAGCCCGACCGGGCTGGCGGACTACATCGGCTGGCTGGGCGCCAACTTCGACCCGTCCATCTCCTGGAAAGACCTGGAGTGGATCCGCGAATTCTGGACCGGGCCCATGGTGATCAAGGGCATCCTCGACCCGGACGACGCGCGCGATGCGGTGCGGTTCGGCGCCGACGGCATCGTGGTCTCCAACCACGGCGGCCGCCAGCTGGATGGCGTGCTGTCCACCGCGCGTGCGCTGCCGGCCATTGCCGATGCGGTGAAGGGTGAGCTGAAGATCCTGGCCGACTCGGGCATCCGCAATGGTCTGGACGTGGTGCGCATGCTCGCGCTCGGTGCCGACAGCGTGCTGCTGGGCCGTGCGTTCGTCTATGCGCTGGCCGCGCAGGGCGAGGCCGGCGTCGCCCATCTGCTGGACCTGATGGCCAAGGAAATGCGGGTCGCAATGACCCTCACCGGGGCGAAGACCATCGTCGACATCAGCTGCGATTCGCTGGTGGACGCCACCCGTCGCCTCGCGGCCGCGCCATGAACGCTGCATCCCAGGGCACGGCCGCGCTGTTGGCGCAGCTGCGCGCGATCGTCGGCGATGCGCACGTGCTGTGCGGCGACAAGCCGACCCGGCGCTTCCGCAAGGGCTATCGCTTCGGTGATGGCCCGGTGCTGGCGGTGGTGCGCCCGGGCACTCTGCTGGAGCAGTGGCGCGTGCTGCAGGCGGTGGTGGCCGCCGATGCCGTGGTCATCATGCAGGCCGCCAACACCGGCCTGACCGGCGGCTCCACGCCCGATGGCGCGGATTACGACCGGCCGGTGGTGATCCTCAACACGCTGCGCCTGACCGGCGTGCAACTGATCAACGAGGGCCGACAGGTGGTCTGTCTGCCCGGGGCGACGTTGGACCGGTTGGAGAAGGAACTGGCGCCGCTGGACCGCGAACCCCACTCGGTGATCGGCTCGTCGTGCATTGGCGCCTCGGTGCTGGGCGGGGTCTGCAACAATTCCGGCGGCGCGCTGGTGCGGCGAGGTCCGGCGTATACCGAGATGGCGCTGTTTGCCCAGGTCGACGCGGACGGGCGACTGCAGCTGGTCAATCATCTCGGCATCGCACTGGGCCACACCCCCGAGCAGATCCTGGAGCGGTTGCAGCGCGGCGACTACGCACGCACCGACGTGGACAACGACACGGACCGCGCTGCCTCCGATCCGCGCTATGCCAAGCAGGTACGCCAGGTCGATGCGTCGACCCCGGCCCGCTATAACGCCGATCCCTCACGCCACTACGAAGCGGCCGGGTCGGCCGGCAAGCTGGCGGTGTTCGCGGTACGCCTGGATACCTTCGCGCGCGAACAGGCCGAGGTGTTCTACATCGGCAGCAACGCGATGGAGGATCTCACCGCGGTCCGCCGCCATCTGCTGACGGCCTTTGAGCGCCTGCCGATTTCCGGCGAGTACCTGCATCGCGACGCCTTTGATATCGGCGAGCGCTACGGCAAGGACACCTTCCTGCTCATCGATCGGCTGGGCACCGCGCGGGTACCGGCCGCGTTCGCGCTGAAAAGCCGCATCGACGGTTGGTTCGAGTCGGTTGGCCTGCGCGGGGTAACCGACCGCGTCATCCAGGCCATGACGCGGCTGCTGCCGCGGCATCTGCCGCCGCGCATGACGCAGTTCCGTGACCGTTACGAGCACCACCTGCTGCTGAAAGTATCGGCCGCGGATGCGGCGGCCACCGAGACCTTCCTGCGCGCGCACTTCGCCGCCGCCGAGGGCGACTTCTTCCGGTGCACCGCCGATGAAGGCCGCAAGGCGTTCCTGCACCGCTTTGCGGTGGCGGGCGCGGCCGTGCGGTATCGCGAAGTCCATCGCGACGCGGTGGAGGATATCGTCGCCCTGGACGTGGCCTTGCGCCGCGATGACCGCCAGTGGGTGGAACAGCTACCGGCGGCCATCGACGCCAAGCTGGCCGGCAAGCTGTATTACGGGCACTTCTTCTGCCACGTCTTCCACCAGGACTACATCGTGCGCAAGGGCGAAGATCCGCTGGCGATCGAGCACGCCATGTGGACGTTGCTCGACGCGCGCGGCGCCGAATACCCGGCCGAACACAACGTCGGCCACCTGTACCCCGCCAAGCCGGCGCTGGCGGCGTTCTACCAGCAGCTCGACCCCAGCAACACGTTCAACCCGGGCATCGGCCAGACCCCCAAAACCCGCCACTGGAACGGCTGCGACTGCGCAACCGGGTAGAGCCACC
>NZ_QAIW01000369.1:15923-18088 GCF_003061285.1 Stenotrophomonas sp. HMWF003
CGCATCCAACATCCGGTAGAGCCACCCCATGGGTGGCTGTACGGAAACCCGGCGATCCAATGGCACCGCCACCCGGGCACAGCCACCCATGGGGTGGCTCTACCTGCGGGGCATCACTCGCAGCGGACGGCGGTGATCACGTTCTGCTTGTCGATGAACACGCGCAGGCGATCCTGGCGAAGGTCACGGGTGGTGATCGTTTCCGGGCCGATCGGGTTGACCAGCCCGGCGCCGCTCTGCGCCGACAGCTTGCGCATGGTGGCTTCGTCGGCCGTCTTCCCCACCGCCCAGTCCAGGCCCTCGGCCTTGCACAGGCCCGGGCCCTTGACCTGCGGGCCGGGGGTGCTGACGCAGGCGCCGAGCGCCAGGCTCGCAACGAGGGCCAGTGCGGCGGCCAGCCGGCCGGAGGTGAGGCTGCGCGAAGGGAAATGCATGGGGTCGCTCCTGCGGATTCAGGCGCTGACGATACCACTGCCGCCGCGATCTCCGCGTGGTGGCAACGCTACACTGCACGCCCTTGCAAAGACCGGGAGAAAGCAGTGCTGCACGTGTTCATGCTGGGCGGGCGCCATGCGCGGGCGCGCATCGAAGTTCATGACGTGGCCTTCGCCAATGTCGACCGCCCCGAGGATGCCTACCCGCAACTGCGCCGGGAATGGTTCGGCGACGCCAAGGGCCTGCACGTGGACGGCTGGCTGGCGGTGGACGGGGTGGACGGGTATCAGGTCCGTTTCGGCGACGTCGCCCCGGGCCCCGCTGCGCCGCGCCTGTTCTTCGTCAACCTGGGCGGCTACGTGCCGGGCGCGCTGGGCGAGGCGCACGACTACCTGCTGCTGGTTGCCGGCGACGTGGCCGACGCCAGGCAGAAGGCCAAACACCTGCGCGACGCGAGCTGGATCAAGCCTCATACCGACGCGGTGCTGGACGTGGACGACTGCATCGCCATCGACCAGGTGGGCGGCCGCTACGTGCAGCTGAAGCCGGGCGCGCATGCCGAGATGACGCTGGTCAGCGATTACATCGTGATCGGCTGAGCGCGCCCCGGGGGCGTGGCTACGTCAGTCGGTGGGCGCCGGGTGCCCGTCGATGGAGGAGCAGGTTTCGGCCTGCTCCGCTGCAGCCACCGTGACCGTTGCGCGCTCGCCATCACGCTGGCGCAGGACGATGTCATCCACCCGCGCCCACTGTCCATCCGCGCTGAAGGCGGTTTCATAAGGCCCGTGCACGATGGAGAAGCGGGCCAGGATCCGCGCCTGCGGCAGGTCCAGCAGGAACACATTGGAGTAGGGCGTGGTGCCGGGCGTCATCTGGTCCCAGGGGCTGCCCCAAGCGAGTGCGCGGGTGTGGGCGCAGTTCACCCGCCAACCATCCACCGGCGATCCCAGCCGTATCCGCACCGCACGGGTGCCGCGCTTGAACACCACGTCATTGCCGCGGCCCGCGACGTCGCTGATCGAGGCCGCGCTGCGCTGGGACAGGGCCGGGCGTTCCGTGCTGCCTGCCGCCACACCGCTGCTGGCCAACAGCAGCAGGCAGAGAACGGCAAGCCAGCAGCTCCGCGATACATGAAGGCGTGTGTCCGGGCGATTACGGCGTGGCTGCATCCTGACCGCCACGCCGCGTATAGACAGCCTTCCAGACGGCATCCATGTGCTTCTGGAACAGCGGCGGCGCATCCTTGTAGGAGGCGCTGTCCTGGCGCTCGCCGCCGAACGGCGCGTCGCCTTCGATGGTGACCAGCGATTCGCCGTCGATGCGGTAGACATCGTTGTCGCGGCGCAGCTCGATCACGATCTGCTGCGGGTCCACGCCGCCGCCGCAGAAGCTGTGGCTGGCCAGGGTGAGCTCGGCCACGCCATCGGCGTCCAGGTCGCTGGCCCCGACCTGGTCGAGGAAGTAGCCCGCGTCCAGGTCCAGGCCCTCGCACTCGGTCGGGCTGTCGCTCTGCCAACGCTGCACGAAGGGGGCGTCGGCGGTGGCGCGCCCGTACAGGGTGGCGGTCAGGGTGGCCACGTCCATGTCTTGATCACTGTCGGCGTCGTGCGTGCGGGTATCGGTGCGGGTCAGCACGAGCAGGCCTTCACCGGCGGTGTCGCGGTAATGCACCAGCTTCAGCGGCTCGCGGATGCCCAGGCCGTCGGTTTCGCTGCCGGGCAGGGCGGGCA
>NZ_QAIW01000369.1:18114-18858 GCF_003061285.1 Stenotrophomonas sp. HMWF003
GTCAACGCTCATTGCCGCTGGCCTTGACGACGACGACGATGCCGAGGGCGTCATTGAGGGTTTTGGCGTGGGTCGCATCGAGTTTCGGGTCCTTCAGTTCTTTGTTGGCGAAGGCCAGGTAGGCCTTGGGCACGTAATAGCGCAGCGACGCAGGATTGTATTTGACGAAGTTGATCTGGTCGCTCTGGTTGCCGCCCAGCAGGATCGGGCTGCTGCCATCGAGTGCGTACACAAAGCCCACGTGGCTGGTCTTGACCAGCGCGATCGCGCCGAATACCGGTGCATCGATCTGCACGTAGTTGGTGGTGTCGGCGGCGAAGGAGCGGGCGCGGTACGGATGCGGGCTGGAGATGGGGTACCCGGCCTTGCGCATGCAGTAGTTCACGAAGGAGGCACACCAGGCGTTGTCTCCGCCAGCCATGGTCTTGAACTGCTTGCCGTAGCCGATTTCCTCGTGGAAGTTGATCGTCTGGGTGATCACCGCTTCCTTCTTGCCCGACCACTTCTTGGCCTGCGCGTAGGCGTGCTCGATCCACGGCGCCCGTTGCTGGGAATACGGCACCAACGCGATCGGATGGGCCTGGTTCTCCGCACTGCGCACCGGCCGGGTGTCCACCGCCGCGGGCGGCTTAACGGCCGGCTGCTTGGGCGGGGCCACCGGCGGCGGCTTGACCAGGCTGGGTGCCGGCCCGCTCGGCTTGCTCGAGGCGGCCGGTTGGCTGGTCTTGGGCTTGGTCACGGCGG
>NZ_QAIW01000369.1:18903-29051 GCF_003061285.1 Stenotrophomonas sp. HMWF003
GTTGATCGACTGCCCGGGGCTGATCTTGTTGCGGTCCTTGATCGCCGGGTTGGCCGCCATAAGCTGGTCCACCGACACGCCGTGGCGGTCGGCGATGCCCGACAGCGTGTCGCCGCGCTTGATCGCATAGCTGTTTTTGGCGGCGGCTGGCGCGGCATCGTTGCCGGCCGCGCCGGACGCGCTGCCCTGCGGCGCCGGCCCGTAGATCCAGATCACCTCGCCCGGAAAGACCTTGTTGCGGTCCCGGATGCGGTTGTTGCTGACCAGCTCGTCCACGCTGGTCTTGAACTTGCTGGCCACCGTGCCAAGCGTGTCCTTTGGCTGGATCACATAGCGGATCGGCGCGCGCTTGGTCTCGCGCGGACCGCCGTCCGGGTTGTGTGGCTGCGAGCCGGCCAGCGCGGTCACCAGCGGCCGTGCGAACAGCAGCGACGTCGACGCCTGGTCCAGCACGAACTCGCCGATCTTGGTGCCCACCTTGCCGGCCTCTTCGGCGAACAGCTGCACCATCTCACCCGGCTTGCTGGTGATGAAGGCCGGCAGCACGCCATAGGCGTTGGTGGTCAGCTTCTTCTCCTTTCCGGTGCTGGTCTTGGCCACCACGGGGAAGGACGGCAGTGGCTTGGCGCCATCGGACAGCGACACCTGGGTGGCGTGCACGATCTTTTCCTTGCGGGTATCCGCATTGGCGTTGAAGCCTTCGTACTGCTCCATCGCCGCGACCATGCCGTTGAACTGCTCGTCGGTCATGTCCTTGATGACGGTCTGGTCGGTGGCGCCTGACTTCTTGCGCACGAACGCCAGGTACTTGGCCGTGTCGTTCTCGCCTTCCGGGGCGTAGGTGTGCATCGCGTTGTACAGCGTCATGTCGTTGTACTTGCGGCGCAGCAGGGCGCGCTTCTCCTTGCGGCCTTCCTCGACGCTGGAAAAGATGGCGAACTTGCCGCTGGCCGTGTCGGCCTGGCCGATCATGCTGACGTACTTGCCGCCTGGCCGCAGGTTGCCCGGGTTGTTGAGCAGCCACGCCAACGTACCGCCGGTGCGCAACATCTTGTCGCCGTTCGCAGCGGTGAATTCCACCGTGCGGATGTCCTTGTGAAATACCGCGCTGATGTACGTGGTCATGGGCTCGACGCTCAGGGGGACGGTGGCGCTGCCAGCGCCTGGGTGACGGTTTTCTTGCCAACGTTGCGGGTGCTGCGCAGCACGAACACCCAGCGGTCTTCGTCCGGCTGGCGCACCAGCTCATACCGCTTCACTTCCACGCTGGCGTTGTCGTCGTACGGCGTGTCCTCATACTTGAGTTGGGCCGTGGACAGCCAGGTCTTGCCGCCAGCCTGCACCACCCGGGCGTCGCTCAACGGGAAGTCCGCGGTCGCGGTGGTCTTGAACACGAATTCGCTGGGGACGGCGTCCGGCTTGGCCAGCAGCGGCACCTGGTTCCACACCGCGTCCTTGCCCTGCGGTTGCCACTGGAAGCTGTAGACGTAGAAGCTGTGCGCGTTGAAATGGTTGACCAGGCCCGAGTTCACCCGCAGCGTGCCTTGCGCGCTGGCGATGGTGGCTGTACCGGGCTTGTACTGCTGGGCCTGCGCCGGGGCGGCGGCGATCGCGGCGGCCAGCAGCAGATACGACAGGGTTTTCATGCGTGATCGTTCTCGTTGCCGAGCAGTTCAAGGATCTGCTCCGGGGTCAGGGCGCCCGTCTGCGCGGCGGCATCCAGCTCGCCGCGGTAGCGGTCGCCATCGGGGTCGTCATCGTTGTCGCCGTCTTCTTCCGGCGGCGCGCCGGTGGCGGCGGTGATCTTTTCCCACTTGTCCTCGCCGACCTGCAGGGTGAGCGTCCTGCCCAGCCCGTCGGACATCACGCGCGGCAGGCGGCCATCCTCGCCCACGGTGCCGGCGGCCACTTCCTTGTTGTCCTGGTCGACGATCCGGAAGGGCAGGTTGGTCCAGCCCAGGTCGCCGGCCAGCACGTCCGCGCCTTCCACGGCGAAGCGCAGGCTGTCGGTAAAGGCGAAGGTCTGGTCGGGCAGGGCGGGCACGGCGGCCGCGTCGCTGGCACCGCCCAGGAACGGATGCTGCCCGGCCTTGACGGTAAAGGTGCCGGGGCAGCTGAAGGTGATGTCCCCACCTTCCAGCGTGATCGCACTGTTACCGGCCTGCAGCACCACTTTCTGCTGGGCCAGCACGTCGATACGGTCGTCGGTAGCAGTGATGGTGATGGCCTGGTCGGCCAGCAGTTCCAGCTCGCCGGTGTGCGCCTGCAGGCTCACCGGCCCGTTGGCCGCGATCACCTTGATCGGGCCTTCCTGCGCAAACAGCGCGGTGTGTTCGCCGGACACGGTCGAGACGGTTTCACCGGCGCTGATGTGCAGGTCCTGCTGCACGGTCATCTGCAGGTTCTGCCCGGCATAGGCCACTGCACTGGCCGGGGTGGTCCAGATGATCTGCTCGGGCGACTCGGCCAACAGCAGGGCCGCGGCAAAGCGCTCCACCGGGTTGCTGCCCGGGGTACGGCCATCATCGGGCTTCATTGCCGACTGCCCGTTGACCTCGCCGTCGTACTTGCCGTCCACCTGCGGATCGATCTTCTCGCGCAGCTGGGTGGTGCTTTTCAGCGCCGTCAGGGCCGGCACGTTCTGCTGCTGCAGGGTGTCGTGCATGCCTTCCAGGCTGCGTTCGGCGCCCTTGAGCTGGGCCACGGCCTCGTTGCTGTCCAGCACCGTGGAGGCGCCATTGCTGCGCGCCGTGGTGGAGATCAGCAGGCCCTTGGCCGCGTGCACGTTGCTCCAGCCCTGGGTGGCCAGCTCGAAGCCCTGGCCGCGCAGCGCGCCGCGACGGGTGTCGCCGTGTTCGATCAGGTAGCCCAGTTCCAGCCGGCTGTCGGCCAGCGAGGTCTGCAGCCGCGTGCGCAGCTGCCCGGGCGTGTCATCGATCACCCACTGCTGGGTGCCGCCGCCATCGTGGGATTGGGTATGCAGGCCGCTGAGCACGCCCGGGTGCTGGGCCTTCTCGTCGATGCCGCCGCCAAAGGGCGGGGCAACCTCGCCGTTGTAGAGCTGGCCGGTGATGCGCGGCTGGTCGATGTCCCCGTGCAGGAACTCCACCAGCACCTCGCTGCCAATGCGCGGCAGGAAATGCGTGCCCCAGTTGGGGCCGGCCACCCACTCGGCCACCGGCACCCAGCTGCCGCTGGTCTGGTCGCCGGGCGCATGCCCGGTGAGCTTGCTGCCGGTATCGGTCAGCCCGCCCGGGTTGGGCGCGGTACCACGCTGCCAGCCGAACTGGATGCGCACCTGGTGCTCGCGATTGGGCGTGACCACGCTGTCGGCCACGCCGACCACGCGGGCGGTCTGTGGGCCGTGCAGGGTCGGGCGGTCCTGCGGCAGGGCGCGGATCGGGGCGTCGCTGGGCGCGGCCAGGAAGCGGTTGCGGTAGCTGCCGTTCTCCAGGGCAGACTCGCCGAGCAATTCGACGATGCCATGGCCCAGGTTGTTGACTGCCACATGCGCCACCGCGAGCAGCTGGAAGGTCTGGCCCTGGTGCTGCGGGTGCTGGGTGAGGGTGAAGCGGTTGCCGGCGGCCAGCACGCGCACGCTGCCGCTGCCCTGGAACAGGGTCATCGGCACGCGCAGCGCATCCAGGCGGGCCTGGGCTTCATCGTCGGCCGAGGCACGCTTGCCGAAGCGGCCGGCCCGCGGCTGCACATAGACTTCCAGCGCCGGCAGCTCGCCGGCCTCGGCCTGGCTCTGGCCGCTCACCGCCTGCAGCTGCTCGCTGTGCCAGCTGGCCACGCTGCTGGCGTTGGGCACCAGCTGGCGCTGCTCGGCAAACGCGGTGATGCCATCCAGGGCTTCGGCCATGTCGGCGCGGTGGAAGCGCTGCGGCCCCAGGTCGGTGAGCTCGGCGCCGGGCTCGAAGACCACCAGCGTGTGTGCGGCGGTATCGCCCTGGGTCTGCTCGATGCGCCAGGCCAGGCCGGCTTCGGCCAGCAGCCGGGTCACGAAGTCCCAATCGCTCTCGCGGTACTGGGTGGTGATGGCGCGGGCGGGCAGGGTGGACTGCACGTCGAAGCGGAATACCGCCTGCGGGTAATCGCCGAAGATCTGCTCGCAGATGGTGCGGGTGTCCAGGTCCTGGAAGATCACCGCGTTGCGGCGCAGCTCCAGCAGCGCCGTCCACGGCTCCAGGGTCAGTCGGTAGCGGGCCAGGCCACCGTCGCTGCCCAGCTGGGCCACCTCGGTGCACAGGCCGTGCCACTGGCGCAGGCCGCCGTCGGCTTGCCGCAGCTGCAGGGTCAGCGGCTGTTCCAGCCACGGGTCCATGTCCAGGAAGGCATCGGTGGACAGGCAGTCGATCTCGAAGCGGGTACTGCCGCAGACCGATTCCTGGCCGTCGAAGCGTTCGACCACCAAGTCCGGGGCAGGCCCCTGCAACTGGATCAGGCGCGCCTGTTGGGAAGGCGTGGCCAGTGAAGCCAACAACTGAGAGCGGGAGACATCCATATCGACGGGCTCATATCAGGGTTGTGATGACGCGTGAATCGGCGTGAGTCGCAACGCGCGCTTCGGTGCGGACGCGCGCGCCTGCCTGGCAACAGTAGCAAACCGTGTTGACAGGTCCTTTCACCGCTGGTTCCAGCACGCCCCCTGACGTGGCCTGCTGCACGGCAGGCAAAGGAATCCACGCATTCTGCTGCATACCGTGACGGGTCGTGCGATCGCGAGCCAGTAACGGTAGAAACTGTGACCAATATCTCTAAATCGACGGCGCACGTACATTGCGCAGGGCGGCATGCCGAACTGCGGGGCGCGACCCGAACGCATCGGGTCAACCCCCCTCTACTGCGTGGCTCAGGGCAGCGTGATGGTGATGTGCGCTGTACGCTGCGGCATCTGCACCACATCGTTGTACGCCGCCATCCGCTGCTGGGTTTCGTGACCCAGATAGAAGCGCAGGCCGAAGAAGCCGAGCAGGCCGAACCCGGCTACCAGAGCCGCAGGCATCCACAGCGGCACCACGCGGCGCAGGCTGTGGCGCACGTTGTCCGGCGGCAGTGCATGCGGCGCGAAGCCGTGGCGCTTGCCCTTGAGGTAGACGATCTCATCGCCCAGACGGGCGGTGAGGTAGCCGAGCTTCTCGGTGCCTTCCAGGCGGTACTTGCCTTCGAAGCCCATCAGCAGGCAGAAGTGGTACACCTCCAGCGACGGCAGGCGCGGGGCGCCCTGGCGGCGAAGCTCTTCAAGCCGGTCGAAGAAGTGCTCACCGGCCAGGTGCTCGCCGAACAGGCGCAGCTGCAGCGGGTTGCGCTCCCAGGATTCATGCAGCGACGACGGCTGCGACAGGATCGCTTCGTCCACCGCGGCGCAGAACGCGTACTTGGCGGCGTAGACGTCTTCGGAGGCGATGCCCATGCGGTTGGCATTACGCTCCACGCCGTCCAGGAATTTCTGCACGGTGGATACGAACGCTTCACCGTCGGAGGGCAGCTGCCCACGCTTGAGCAGCAACAGCAGGTAGAAGCCATCGGCCATCAGGTCCTGCAGGCTCTGCGGATTGGCCGCCTGCGGGGCAGGCGCGGCCAGGCCGCCATGCGAGCTCAGCGAGGGCATCGGGCCCGGGGTAGGGGGCAGGGGCGAATTCATCATGAGGTCACCGCGACAAGTTCCATTTTGAGGTCGGCAATACCGGACGGCACGTACACCATCAGCGACTGCGACTTGAGCATGCGCTCATACAGCGCGCCACGCGTATCCAGTTCGAAGTAGTGGCTGCCCGGGCGCACCGGGATCGCCGCCGGCACCTGGTTGGCGTGGGTGAGCTTGACGCCGGGCAGCGCCGACAGCACGCACTTCTCCACGTCGTCGGGGGCGCCGATCTTGAAGCGCACCGGCACCGTCTGCACCAGCTCCTGCGCGGGCACGTCGGCCGACACCGCCAGGTAGAACGAGGCATCGCCATCGATACGCTGCGAGTCCAGCCGGCCCAGGTGGTAGGACGGCTTGACTTCGTTGAGCGCGATCTTGAAGTAACGCGCCGAAATCACCGTGTCCAGCAGCGTGCGGATGATCTCGAACAACTGCCGGAAACCGGCTTCGGGCTGCGCGTGCAGGTAGCGCGGCAGATCGTTGAGCGCGTATGCATTGGAGAACGTCAGCATCGCCCCGGCCATGCGCAGCAGTTCCTGGTGCAGGCGTTCGGGGTGCAGCTGCGGGTGGTGGTACAGGTGCGCCAGCGAACTGAACGACGAGTTGATCGTGTGCAGCAGCCAGAACGAGGCGATGTCACCGGAGCGGAACTCGATGATGTTCTTCGACGGTTCGCGGTGCAGGCCATACAGCGCGTCCACCTTGGCCTGGAGCGAATCGAGGATGCCACGCAGTTCCCGGTGCAGGGTCGGCGAAGCTTCCAGGTGCGCACATGGCGGAATGAACTCGTCGTCGAGCTCGAAGCCACCGGTGGACGTGCGGCGGATGCGCGCCAGCGCCACGGTGGAATAGGGGTCGCGCGGGTTCTCGTCGGTCAGCAGCTTCACCGCCTTGCCGAGGAAGCCGAGTTCGGCTTCCACCGCATCGGTGTACAGATCGTTGGCGCCGCGATTGATCTGGCGATAGCGCGCCAGCTGGCTGGACTCCGCATCGGCGCAGTTGTCGCCGTCATCGCGCAGCAACGGCAGGGCGAGGTGGATCACCGTGGACTGCACGCCGGGCGGCAGGTCCTTCAGCGAAAGCGCATCGGGCAGTGCGTCGTGCACCGGTGCGTCGTAGCTTTCGCCATCGGGAAACACGGCCGAAATGTCCAGCGGACGCAGCGTGCCGCTGCCGAGTGCCTGCGGATCGAAACGCACGCGACGGCAGCCCCAGGCATAGGGGTGCAGCGTGAGTGACAGGTCCTGCAGACGCGCCTCGTGATACGCATCCTGGCGCTGGAAATGCTGGGGCCTCAGGAACAGACCTTCACCCCAGAGAACTTTGGACATCCTGCTTACATATGCCACATTTCAATCCTTGGAAATCTCGGGCCAACCCCGCCCGATACACACTAGGGTTCCACACACACTCCCAAGACAGGAATGTGAAAGTGCGAGATGCATCACGTTTTTGATGCCCGGCTACACAACAATACTACCGCATGCCGGGATTCTGACGTCAGAATGCAGGCATCTTCAACGAGGAGAGACGCAGCGCACGGAAGCGAGACTGCCCGGGTCCCCTGACACACGTGTGACCAGGGCCTGGCTGTCAGTGGTCAGTGCGCAGGCATGGATTCCCACCGTAATACCTTCGTTGGCCAGGTTCTTGTGCTTGCTGTCGAACGCGAACCGCCAGCGGCCTTCAGCTGGCGCGCGGAACAGGGCAACCACACCCAGCACCGCGGTCCCTTCACTCAATTGTTCCTTGAGCTCCTGGCGGTTGCCCGGGGTCAGTACGATCTCGTTGACCGACAGCAGGTCCGCACCCAGCGCGGCCTGCTCGCCACTCTGGTCCAGGAACGCATTGAAGGGCGCCTGTTCGAAGCGCTGCGCACTGCGCAGGTGGTAGACCTTCACCACCGCGGCGGTGGCGCGCTTGTCGTTGCCGGCGTTGAGATTGATGCCGGCGAGCAGGCGCAGCGGAACGACCGGGGGCGCTTCCGGTTGCGCGTCACGGATCCCGACCGCCTGCAGTGTCTTGTCCATGGCCTTGCCCAGCCCACCGCTGGCACAGCCGGACAGCGATAACGACATGGCCGTGACAAGACATATAAGAGTGTGACGCCCTAAGCAGAAATTTCGGCTCATGAGGGGTTTCATGCATTCTCGGAATGAGGATGGGGAATGGTGATCAGCAGGGCGTTGCGATGCCGCATGTACGTCAGGATCGCGGAAGACAGTGTGAAAAACTGCAACGTTGCATTGAAACACTCTATGCGCTTCACTATACCCCTGCGTATTTGCAGTTGTACACTTGCGGCGGTTAGGGAAGGGAATCCCGTGTGTTGTATCGGCGGGGACCGGACTCACCTTTAGAAGTTTCCATGAGGGATTGGCATGAAAGTGAAGGTAATGGGGAAGGCTGTCTATCGGCCGTTGTTGGCAATGGCGTTGCTGTCCAGTCTGGCGGCGTGTTCGTCGGCGCCGAAGAAGGGCGCGGTACCTCCGTACGAAGCAACGATGACCACCGCGGAAACGCAGGTCACCACGGTGGGTTCCGAAGCCGCCATCAAGAGCTTTGAAGACGCCGCGCGCGCCGATCCGACCCGCAAGGAACCGTGGGTGCGCATCGCGCAGCTGCAGTTCGACCAGGGCCAGTACGCACGTGCCATCGTTGCCGCCGAAGAGGTGCTGCAGCGCGATCCGGACGACCTGGTCGCCGATGGCGTCATCACCGTGGCCGGCTTCCGCATCGCCAACACCTCGCTGACGCGCCTGCAGGGCCGCGGCGCACTGGCATCGGAAACCGCGCGCAAGGAAGCCAAGACCCTGGCCGACACGCTGCGCAAGACCATGGGCGATGCCGTGCTTGAAGATCCCAAGCCGAAGCCGCGCACGCCGGCCCGTCGCACCGGCACCCGTCGCACCACCGCACCGGCCACGGCACCTGCTGCCGCGCCTGCCGCACGTCCGGCGCCGTCCAACGGCGGCGATCCCTTCCAGAACCTCGGCGGCAACTGATCCGTACGCAGTAACGCCCCCAGTCAGGAGACACCGATGGCGAAGAAGGACAGTATTCAGAAGCGGCTCCAGAAGATCCGCCCCCCGCGCGTGCAGTTGACGTATGACGTGGAAAAGGGTGACGCGATCGAACAGAAGGAGCTGCCGTTCGTGGTGGGCGTGCTCGGTGACCTGAGCGGCAACCCCGAGCAGCCGTTGCCCAAGGTCAAGGACCGCAAGTTCGTCAACGTCGACCTGGACAATTTCGACGAAGTGATGGAAGGCGTCGCCCCGCGCGCGGTCTATCGCGTCGCCAACAAGATCAGTGATGGCGGTGGCGAATTCGGCGTCGAGTTGAAGTTCAACTCGATCGACGATTTCCGCCCCGAATCGGTGGTCGACCAGATCGAACCGCTGCGCAAGCTGCTGGAATCGCGCACCAAGCTGGCCGACCTGCGCAACAAGCTGGCCGGCAACGAGAAGCTCGAAGACCTGTTGACCGATGTCCTGAACAACACCGAACAGCTCAAGAAGCTGGGCACGGGCAAGGAGCAATAAGCCATGGCAGCAGAAGCTACCGGTGTAGCCGAACAGTCGGCCGCGGCCGTCGAGGAAATCGGCCTGCTCGACCAGATCGTCGAGAAGAGCAAGGTTGCCAAGTCCGAGACCGAGCACCAGCGTGCCAAGGACATCATTTCCGAGCTGGCCAGGGAAGTGTTGGAAGGCACCGTGGTGGTGTCCGACAACCTCAACCTGACCCTGGATGCGCGCATCGCCGAGATTGACCGGATCATCTCCGAGCAGCTCAGCGCGGTCATGCATGCCCCGCAGTTCCAGCAGCTGGAAAGCACCTGGCGCGGCCTGCACTACCTGTGCCAGCAGACCTCCACCGGCCCGAACATGAAGATCAAGGTCTTCAACGCGCCGAAGAAGGACCTGGTCAAGGACTTCAAGTCGGCGATCGATTTCGATCAGAGCGCGCTGTTCAAGAAGGTCTACGAAGAAGAATTCGGCACCTTCGGTGGTGCGCCATTCGGTGCGCTGGTCGGTGACTATTTCATCGGTCGCCAGCCGGAAGACATGTACTTCGTCGAGCAGATGTCGCACGTGGCTGCTGCCGCCCATGCGCCGTTCATTTCGGCCGCGTCCGAGGGCATGTTCGGCCTGGAGACCTTCACCGACCTGGGCAAGCCGCGCGACATGGCGAAGATCTTCGACACGGTCGAATACGCCAAGTGGAAGTCGTTCCGTGAAAGCGAGGACAGCCGTTACGTGGGCCTGACCCTGCCGCGCTTCCTGGGCCGCCTGCCGTACAACCCGAAGGATGGCACCACCGTCGAAGGCTTCAACTTCGTCGAGGAAGTGGACGCTGCCGACCACAGCAAGTTCCTGTGGTGCAACACGGCCTATGCCATGGCCGCGCGTCTTACCCACGCGTTCGAGGATTACGGCTGGTGTGCAGCCATCCGCGGCGTCGAAGGCGGTGGCCTGGTCGAAGACCTGCCCACCCATAC
>NZ_QAIW01000370.1:0-357 GCF_003061285.1 Stenotrophomonas sp. HMWF003
GCCGTTACCTGCACCGGGGTCACCGGCTGTGCGGCACCTTCGGCGCCTTCGACCGGACGGCCGTGGCGACGACGACGACGCTTGCGCGGTGCGCGCTCGCCTTCCACGGCCGGGCTGCCCGCGGCGCTCGGCGCGTCGGTCGCAGCGACGGCGACGGCGGCCTGGGCCACGGCGACCTGCGGCTTGAGCTCACCTTCGGCCGGGGCCTCGCCTTCCACGCGCGGCTTGCGCTCGCGGCGCGGCTTGCCGTCGGCACTGCGCTCGCCCGGCGCGCGGCGTTCGCCACGGCCACCGGACGACGGCTTGCCACCCCGACCGCTGCTGCTGCCACCGCCACGACGCTGTTCTTCGGCCGCA
>NZ_QAIW01000370.1:385-1513 GCF_003061285.1 Stenotrophomonas sp. HMWF003
CTGGCCGACGCTTTCGTTCTCGTCGCCGTCCTCGCCCGCTTCGGCCGGCGCGCGTTCCGGGCGCGGCAGCGAGGTCAGGATTTCGCTGGTGACCGCTTCAACCGGGATCTTCTGCTCGATGTAGGCCTCGATGTCCGGCAGGCCCATCGCGTAGCGTTCGCAGGCGAAGCTGATCGCATCACCCTCTTCGCCCAGGCGCGCGGTACGGCCGATGCGGTGCACGTAGTCTTCGGCGTCGAACGGCAGGTCGTAGTTGTAGACGTACTTGATGCCGTCGATGTGCAGGCCGCGGGCCGCCACGTCGGTGGCCACCAGGATTTCCAGCTGGCCCTTCTGGAAGCGGTTGAGCAGGCTCTCGCGCTTCTTCTGCGGCACGTCGCCGGACAGCACGCCCACGCGGTAACCGGCCTTTTCAAGCGAACGGGCCACGCGCTCGACGAACACCTTGGTGTTGACGAAGACCATGGTGCGCGCGCCTTCGCTGCGCGACAGCAGGCCCAGCAGCAGCGGAATCTTTTCTTCGTCGGCCGGGAAGTAGATGCGCTGGCGCACGCGCGCGGCGGTGATCGACTCGCTTTCCACCACCAGCTTCTGCGGCTCGTTCATGTGCTCATACGCGAGCTCCAGCACGCGGTGGCTGAGCGTGGCGCTGAACAGCAGCGTCTGGCGCGTGGTGCGCTCGGGCATGCGGCGCAGCAGGAAGCGGATGTCCTTGATGAAGCCCAGGTCGAACATGCGGTCGGCTTCGTCGAGCACGCAGATTTCGCAGGCGTGCAGCGAGACCACCTTGTGCTGCTTGACGTAGTCGATCAGGCGGCCCGGGGTGGCGATGATGACGTCCACGCCCTGCTGCAAGATCTCGCGCTGCTTGTCGTAATCCACACCGCCGTAGACCAGCGCGAAGCGCAGGCCCAGGTCCGAACCGAACTTGACCGCATCCTTGTGGATCTGGATGGCCAGTTCGCGGGTCGGGGCCAGGATCAGCGCGCGCGGGTCTTCCGGCTTGCGATCGGCCAGCGCCGGGCGGGTCAGCAGGCGGTTCACCACCGCGACCAGGAAGGCCAGGGTCTTGCCGGTGCCGGTCTGGGCCTGGCCGGCGACGTCGCCGCCGGGCAGCGCGACCGGCAC
>NZ_QAIW01000370.1:1523-2512 GCF_003061285.1 Stenotrophomonas sp. HMWF003
GCCTGCAGGGCGGGATGCAGCTCGAAGGAGGAGAAGGTCAAATCGGTCAGCGGTTTGTCGCTCATGTGTCCGTCTTGGTAAGGCCGCCCCGGCAGCGGTGCGCGGGAGGCTTGCAATCTTGGGGGGCACCGTCGCCATTGCGGGCCCTGCGCCGGGGTTGGACGGGGCCGGACCAACCGGTCCAGGGGCGCCGCACAATGGCGCAGTTTAGCGCACTGTCGGCGCCAAACCGGCCTCTGCTGTCGCACCATAGGATGAGACAGCCCGTCCGAGGGGGGCTGCCGGCGCACGGACCGGCCGGAGACTGCGCGGATTTCACACGTTTTCACCGCGCCTGCCGCCAGTTGAACGCGCGCGCCCCGCGCACTGGAGGCGGTGCCGGACGGCCGCATATAGAGAAGGACTACCCCGTCAATGCAGGGCGCCGATCACAGGATGCTGGGTTTCAGGCAGCACCTGCCCGGCCGCGACGATAGGGGTACACTGCCCGCCGTGAGCGACCAGGCATCCACCTGGCGCACCGCTGGCCGCCCTCGCGGCCACGAGGCAGCAGACGCGGATGGCACCCTCCGGTGGCGTCCAAATTCAACCTCCTCCGGCCCCGCCGGGTGCATTTCCAGACGAGAAACCAAGATGAGCGACAAGGTTGTACATGTCGGCGATGCCGACTTCGATAGCGCAGTGCTGAATTCCAAGGAACCGGTGCTGGTCGATTTCTGGGCCGAGTGGTGTGGTCCGTGCAAGATGATCGCCCCCGCCCTGGACGAACTGGCCGACGCCTACAACGGCCGCGCCAAGATCGCCAAGGTCAACGTGGACCAGAACCGCGCATTGGCCGCCAAGTACCACGTGCGCTCGATCCCGATGCTGCTGGTGTTCAAGGACGGCCAGGTCCAGGCGCAGCAGATCGGCGCGGTCGGCAAGGCCCAGCTGGCCGGCATGCTGGACAAGGCGCTGGCCTGATCGCAGCAGGCAGCCGGTACCCGCCG
>NZ_QAIW01000371.1:0-7640 GCF_003061285.1 Stenotrophomonas sp. HMWF003
CCGACCAACGCGGTGCACGGGTTTGCCCGCTTCCTGCTGGACCTGATCGAGCGCGAGCGCCCGCGGCATATCGCCATTGCCTTCGACGAGGCCCTGGACAGCTGCTTCCGCCACCGGCTGTACGCCGCTTACAAGGCCAACCGTGATCCGGCCCCGGATGCGCTGCGCCGCCAGTTCGCCCACTGCAAGGCCCTGTGCATGGCACTGGGGCTGGCGGTGCTGGCCCACCACGAGTACGAGGCCGACGACCTGATCGGCAGCGCCCTGCATGCACGCCGCGATGCCGGCATGCGCGGGGTGATCATCTCCGCCGACAAGGACCTGTCGCAGCTGCTGTACGAACACGACGAACAGTGGGACTACGCCCGCAACCAGCGCTGGGGCATGGCGGGGGTGAAGGCGCGCCACGGCGTGCACGCGCACCAGATCGCCGACTACCTGGCGCTGTGTGGCGATGCGGTGGACAACATTCCCGGTGTCACCGGGGTAGGCGCCAAGTCGGCTGCGGTACTGCTGGCCCACTTCGGCAGCCTGGACGTGCTTTACGAGCGCCTGGACGAAGTGCCCTTCCTGCGCCTGCGCGGCGCGGCGCAGATGGCGGTGCGGCTGCGCGAACAGCGCGAGCATGCGCTGCTGTGGCGTCAGCTGACCACCATCGCGCTGGACGCGCCGCTGGACTGCGCCGATGCCGATTTCCGCCGCGGCAGCGCCGACCCGCAGATGCTGCAGGGCCTGTGCGATGCGCTGCGGTTCGGCCCGTTGACCCGGCGCCGGCTGTTCAGCGCCGCCGGCCTGCCCGATTCCCCTTCCATTGCCAGCGAGTTCGCATGAGCCCCAATACGCAAGCCCCCAAGGTCGTCTACGAAGGCAAATACCAGCGCATGGTCGTGCGCGGCACGTGGGAATACAGCGAGCGTACCCATGCCGGCGGCCTGGCCGCGATCATCATCGCGGTCACCCCGGAGGACAACGTGTTGTTCGTCGAGCAGTTCCGGGTGCCGCTGCAGGCCAACACCATCGAGATGCCGGCCGGGCTGGTGGGCGATATCGATGCCGGCGAGTCGATCGAAGTGTCGGCGGTGCGCGAACTGGAAGAAGAAACCGGCTGGACGGCCGAGCACGCTGAAGTGCTGATGATCGGCCCGACTTCATCGGGCGCGAGCAGCGAGAAAATCGCGTTCGTGCGCGCCACCGGGCTGCGCAAGGTGGGCGATGGCGGCGGCGATGCCAGCGAGAACATCACCGTGCACGAAGTACCCCGCGCGCGCGCCGCCGCCTGGCTGGTGGAGAAGATCGGCCAGGGCTACGAGCTGGACGCCAAGCTGTGGGCCGGGCTGTGGATGATCGAGCATCATCTGGATGGCACCCCGCGTGGCTGATTCCTTTGCCCTGCCGATCGCATCGGGCGCACTGCTCGGACCGTCCGACCCGGCACCGTTCACCGTGCATCAGGCGCAGGGGCGCTCGCCGTTCCTGCTGATCGCCGACCATGCCGGCCAGCAGGTGCCTGCGGCACTGGGCAACCTGGGCCTGCCGTCGTCCGAACTGGATCGCCACATCGGCTGGGACATCGGCATTGCCGGGGTCACGGTGGAGCTGGCGCGCCTGCTGGACGCCTGGGCGATCACCCAGACTTACTCGCGGCTGGTGATCGAC
Organism: Stenotrophomonas sp. HMWF003; assembly: GCF_003061285.1. Classification (NCBI taxonomy): domain Bacteria; kingdom Pseudomonadati; phylum Pseudomonadota; class Gammaproteobacteria; order Lysobacterales; family Lysobacteraceae; genus Stenotrophomonas; species Stenotrophomonas sp. HMWF003. The sequence continues at coordinate 1,657 of NZ_QAIW01000371.1, forward strand.
TGCAATCGCCCGCCGGGCGCGCCGGGGCGGTTCGCGCCGCTCAGCGACGGCACCGTGGTGCCGGGCAACCAGGGGCTGGATGACGCAGCACAGGACGCCCGCGTGCAGGCCATCTTCGCGCCGTACCACGGCCGCATTGCCGCTGAACTGGACGCCCGCGCCGCGGCCGGCATGCCCACCGTGCTGATTGCCATGCACAGCTTCACCCCGGCCATGCAGGGCGTGGCGCGCCCATGGCATGCCGGCGTGCTGTACCAGCGCGATGCGCGCTTTGCGCATGCGTTGATGCACGCCTTGCAGGCCGAGGGCGACCTGGTGGTGGGCGACAACCAGCCCTACGCGGTCAGCGACGCCACCGATTACGCGATCCCGGTGCACGCCGAAGCGCGTGGGTTGGCGCACGTGGAACTGGAAATCCGCCAGGACCTGATTGCCGACACCGCCGGGCAGCAGGCCTGGGCACGGCGGCTGGCGCGGCTGTTGCAGGCGTTGGCGCCGCGGTTCGGTTGAACGGGGTGGCCGTGCGTGGAGCCGACCAACGGTCGGCTCTACCCCGTGGGGTGCCACGCCATCGCGTGATCGCCTTTACCCCGCCTGCGCCTGCACCCTTTCCTGCCACGGGAACGAGCGGTAGCCGGTAACCTGCAGCGCCAGCCCGATCGCCGCGAAGCGCGCCTGCAGTACGGCGCTTGCCGCGCGGTCGACGTTGCGGGCCACTGCCAGCGGCAGCGCACGTACCTGCGCCAGCGCCTCGCCCACCGATAGCGCCTTGACCTCGGCCACCAGGCTGGCCGCCGCTTTGCGCTGCGCCGGCTCAACCGTCTCCAGGGTCAGGTCGAAGGCGGCATACAATCCCGGCGACAGCCCCTGCCGATCCGCTTCCTCGCGGTCACGCGGTGCTGGCTCACCGTGGTCGAGGAACGTGTCGTGCTGGCTGTAGTAATCCAGCGCCTGCGCATAGTCGTCCAGCCCGGACAGGGGACGGGACTGCTTCTGTACGTCCAGAATGCTCGCAACGGTGATCGCCTCCAGATAGAGCCACAGCCGTGGTGAAGTGGTGATCGGGGGCTCGGGTTCGCCATCGCCGTCGTCGGTGGCGTCGTCACCGCGCCTGGTCTGCGGATGGAACCCGACCGATGCGGCATCCCCCTCCTGGGCCCAGACCCAGCCATAAGTCTTCCACACGGCATCGTCGTCGTTGCAGGCCACGATCAGGTCAAGCAAACCGCGCAGATCCAACAGGTCAGTCATGGCGCCATGTTGCCATCGATGACGCGCGACAGCGGCAGCGCCGCGTCGTCCGGCTGCGGCTGCGGCCGCAACCACACCGCCACGCCCACCCCGAGCAGCGCGAACACCGCCGCGCCATATTGCGCATGGACCAGGCCATGCAGCGCTTCGGGGCTGGTACCTGCAGCATCCACGCCGCGCCCGGCGTTGGCCAGCATGACCAGTACTGCCAGGCCCGACGCGCCGCCGATCTGTTGCGCGGTAGCGGCCATGCCCGACGCCACGCCCTGCTGCGCGGCCGGCACGCCCTGTCCGGCCACGATCCACATCGCCGTCCAGGTCATGCCCTGGCCGATGCTCAGCACCACGATGCCCGGCAGCAGCGCCCAGTACGTGGCCCCGAACGGCAGCGCCACCGCCACCGCGGTGATGCCGACCGCACCGGCGGCCATGCCCAGCGCCAGTACCTGCCGCGGCGAGCGCCGGGTGAGCATGCGTTCGGTGATCCGGATGCCGAAGGTGCACACCAGCGTGGGCGGCAGGAACGCCAGGCCGGCCTGCAGTGCGCTCCAGCCGTAGCCGTCCTGGAAATACAGCGCGAGGAAGTAGTACTGCACGCCGAAGCTGCTCATGAACAGCAAGGTCAGCAGCATCGCCGCGCGCAGGCTGCGCAGGCGCAGCAGCGAGAACTGCATCAGCGGGTCGCGGCTGCGCTGCTCGATCTGCACGAAGGCGGCCAACAGCAGCGCCGACAGCACCAGGCAGCCCAGCGTGCGCGGTGCCAGCCAGCCCCACTCCGGGCCCTGCACCAGGGTAGTGACCAGCAGGCTGCCACCGAGGGTGACGGTGAAGCAGCCGGCCAGGTCGAACGAGCGCCCGGCCTGCGGCGCGGGGTCGCGCGGCAGCCACCAGCCGCCCAGCAGTGCGCAGGCGCTGGCAAAGGGCACGATCACCAGCAGCACCGACGACCAGCCGAAGCTCTGGGTCAGCACCCCGCCCAACAGCGTGCCCAGCGCCAGCCCACCGGCGCTGGCCATCGACCAGATCGCCAGCGCGCGGTTACGCGGCGCCCCTTCGGTGTACAGCGTGTTGATCAACGCCAGCGTGGCCGGGAACAGCAACGCCGCGCCGATGCCCTGCACCGCGCGCGCGGCGATCAGCAGCCATGCGCTGGTGCTGAAGCCGCCCACCAGCGAGGCCAGCGCGAACAGGCCCATGCCCAGCCGGTAGATGCGGCGCCGACCGAGCAGGTCGGCCGCGCGCCCACCCAGCAGCAGGCAGCCGCCAAACGCAACGGTGTAGCCGCTGACGATCCACTGCAGCTGCTGCGCGTTGATCTGCAGCTGCACGCCCATCTCATGCAGGGCGACGAAGATGATGGTGGCGTCCAGTGCGATGATCAGCTGGGCCATGGCCAACAGGGTCAACGCCAGCCGGGGCGGGAAGGAATGCGCGGAGTGGGTCATGCCGGTCGGTGCGTGGGGAAGGCGGGCAGTCTCATTGATGACGCCAAACAAAGAAACCCGGATACTTCGATTTCTGTCATGCATTTTCGCATCAATCGGACGCCGCCATGGATCTCAATGCCGTGCGCATGCTGGTGCAGGTTGCCGAAGCACGCAGTTTCACCCTGGCCGCCGGCCAGCTGGGCATCAGCCAGTCGGGGCTGTCGCGGGCGATCAGCCGGCTGGAAGGCACCCTGGGCGTGCGCCTGCTCCATCGCAACACCCGCAATGTCAGCCTCACCCCGGATGGTCGCCAGTTCGTCGAGCACTGCGCGCCGCTGCTGAGCGGGCTGGAGGATGCCGAGCGCCGGCTGGGCGACCGCCCCTCCACGCCCTCGGGCGTGTTGAAACTGACCGCGCCATCGATGTTCGGGCGCAAGGTACTGGTGCCGCTGGCCGGGCAGTTGATGGCGGCGCACCCGCAGCTGCAGTTCGAGCTGGTGCTCAACGACCGGCTGGTGGATCTGGTCGAGGAAGGCTTCGACGCCGCCCTGCGTACCGGGCCGATCAGCGACGTGCGCATGGTGGCCCGCCCACTGCGGCCGTTGCATTGGGTCACGGTCGCCTCCCCGGCCTACATCGTGCAGCACGGGCAACCGGCCACGGTGGATGCCCTGCGGGATCACACCTGCCTGGCGGTGCGCAACCTGCGCAGCGGGCGGCTGGTGGACTGGCAGTTCCGCGAGGGCGACCGGCTGCGTGAGTTCACTCCACCGGCGCGGATGGTGTTCGACAGCGGCGACCCGCTGGTGGAAGGCGCACTGGCCGGGGTCGGCATCGTGCAGGTGATGGATTTCGCGGTGGCCGACGCGCTCGCCGCCGGGCGGCTGCAGCGCGTGCTGCAGCCGTTCGAAGGCCGCAGCCGGGCACTGTCGCTGGTGTACCCGCCCTCGCGGCAGGCCTCACCTAAGATGAAGGTACTGGCCGACGCGTTGTTGGCCGGCAACTGGTAGGTGCCGACCGTGGGTCGGCACCTCGCATCGATTCAACCGGCGAAGCGATCCGTGGCGCGCACCAGGGCGTCCACGTTTTCCGCTTCGAACGCCGAATGGCCCGACGCCGGGCTGATTTCCAGCGTCGATTTCGGCCATGCCTTGTGCAGTTCCCACGCGTTCTGCAACGGGCACACCACGTCGTAGCGGCCGTGCACGATCACGCCGGGAATGTCGGCGATGCGATGCACGTCGCGCAGCAGCTGCTCTTCCACCTCGAAGAAGCCACCGTTGACGAAGTAGTGGTTCTCGATGCGGGCGAAGGCCAACGCGAACTGCGGGTCCTGGTGGCTGTTCACGAAGTCGTCGTCCACGTGCAGGAAGCTGGTCGCGCCTTCCCACACGCTCCACGCCTTGGCCGCCGCCAGGCGGGTGGCCTCGTCATCGCTGGTGAGGCGGCGGTGGAAGGCCGAGATCAGGTCGTGGCGCTCCACTTCCGGGATCGGCGTGAGGTAGTGCTCCCACGCATCCGGGAACAGGCGGTTGGCGCCTTCCTGGTAGAACCATTCCAGCTCCCAGCGGCGCAGCATGAAGATGCCGCGCAGCACCAGTTCGGTCACCCGCTGCGGATGGGTTTCCGCGTACGCCAGCGCCAGGGTCGAACCCCAGCTGCCGCCGAACACCTGCCAGCGCTCCACCTTCAGGTGCTCGCGCAGTTTTTCGATGTCGGCCACCAGGTCCCAGGTGGTGTTGTCCACCAGGTCGGCATGCGGGGTGGAACGCCCGGCACCGCGCTGGTCGAACAGGATGATGCGGTACTTGGCCGGGTCGTGGAACTGGCGCATTTTCTCGCTGCACCCGCCACCGGGGCCACCATGCAGCATCACCACCGGCTTGCCGTCGGGGTTGCCGCACTGTTCGAAATACAGCGTGTGGCGATCGTCGACCTTCAGCGTGCCGACGTCGTAAGGGGTGAGGGCGGGATACAGCGTACGCATGGCAGAACTCCGTTGTTGGGCACAGGCGCGGACGAGCGGGTTCACCACTCGCGCGGGCTGGTCAGATCGTCAACATCCACATCGAACCCGTAGCTGCGCGCGATCAGCTCGAAATCGGCGCCGATGTTCTCGCGGGCAGCGGTTTCCAGCTCGCTGTCCTGCGCTTCGAACGCTTCGCCCAGCACGTTGAATTCCAGCGTGGCAGCATGGGTGAGCGCCATCAGCGCGGCGGCGTCGGCCGGGCGTTCGCGTTCGATGCGTTCGCACAGGCGCAGCAGGATCTGCTGGCCCTGGGCCACCAGCGCCGGCGGGAAGTATGCGTCCTCGACCATGTCAGCGAGGAATTCGTGGGACTGCAGCTGCGCGTGGGAAACAGAGGGGCTGGCAGTGGTCATGGCGCTTCCTTTCAAGTGGAACGCCATTCTACCCGCGCGATGTTTCAGGCAGCGTCAGCGCATGCCCGGCAGACAGCCGCGCGTCACCCGGTCGCGCTGTTCCAGGTCGCGCTCGGTGTGCACCTGCGCGAACCCGGCCTGCTCGAACAGCGCGCGGATTGCCGCGCCCTGGTCCCAGCCGTGTTCGATCAGCAGCCAGCCACCGGGCAGCAGGTGCGCGCCGGCAGCGGCGACGATGTGTCGGATGTCGTCCAGGCCGTCGATGCCCGAGGCCAGCGCCGTGGCCGGCTCGTGGCGCAGATCGCCCTGCTGCAGGTGCGGGTCGTTGCTGGCGATATACGGCGGGTTGCTCGCAATCAGATCGAAGCGTTCGCCCTGCAGCGGTTCAAACCACGCGCCCTGCACGAACCGCACGCGCGCCAGCCCGTTGCACGCCGCATTGCCACGCGCCACGTCCAGCGCGGCGGCGCTGAGATCGGTGGCGGTCACTGCGGCCTGCGGGCGTTCGCTGGCCAGCGCCAGCGCGATGGCCCCGCTGCCGGTGCCCAGGTCGGCCACGGCCAGCGCGGTGTCGGCCGGCAGGCGGGCCAGCGCCAGTTCCACCAGCAGCTCGGTTTCCGGCCGCGGGATCAGGGTGGCCGGGCTGACCGCCAGGTCCAGCGTCCAGAACCCGCGATGGCCCAGCAGGTAGGCCACCGGTTCGCCGGCCACGCGGCGGGCCAGCAACGCGTGGAACGCAGCCATGTCGGCCTCGGCCACCGGGTCGGTGGCGTGCGCGAACAGCCAGCTGCGCGGCTTGCCCAGCACATGCAGCAGCAACAGCTCGGCCTCATGCCGGCCTTCCACCCCGGGCAGGGCCGTGGCGGCATCGGCAAGCAGCTGGCGCAGGTCACGGGGGGCGGCGGTCATCGGACAGGTCGGGCA
>NZ_QAIW01000372.1:0-1200 GCF_003061285.1 Stenotrophomonas sp. HMWF003
GTGTAGAAGTTGGTCGCATTCAGCAGGTCGACGTCGGCGCGCAGGGTGCCACCCAGGGTGGTGGCCAGCGCGGCCTTGTCGGCGATCCCGCCGATGGCGTCCAGTTCCGGCTTCACCGCGGCCACGCCACGCGATTCGATGCCGGCCTCGTCCATGAATGCGGCGTAGTAGTCACCGATCAGCTTCGCTTCGCCGCTGGCCTTGGTGTCGGCGGCGGCGCCTTCGAGGATGGCGCGGGTGTCGGCCAGGGTCTTCTCGGCAATCACGTTGAAGCTGCCGTAGCTGGAGCGGTCGGCCGGGATCTCGGTGTTCTTCACCCAGCTGCCGTTGGCAAAGCCGAAGAAGTCGTCACCGGCGGCGACGCTGCGGTCCATGCCAGTGGCATCGAAGCCGAAGCTGCCCAGCTGCGGCTTGGGCGCGGCCGGCGCGGCGGCGGGGCTGTCCGGCGCGGTGGCGACGGGGGCGGCCGGCTCACGGTCGCAGGCGCTCAGGCCCAGCGACAGGCTGGCGGCGATGGCAAGCATCAGGGTAGGGCGGCGCAGCTTGGACATGGACTTCTCAGGCAACGGGGAAACCTCAAGTCTAATCCCCCCGGGAGGGGGTTAGTTGCCGCTGCAACGGCCCCGGGCTGTGCCAAGCGTGGCCGTTGTCCGCGCCGCGCGCGGCCGTGGCTCTTCCCGTGCTGCACGCGCTGGTGCATGCTGGCGGACAGGATTCGGGGCGCACCCGCGTGCAGGCACGGCGCGGCGACGCAGAGGTCAAGAATCCCGGGCTTCGGCCGCTCAGGTTTGGGGAAACCAGGAAGCGTTTACGCATGAAGTCAGCCCATCGCAGCGGGAGAGGTCGGCAATGCCCGCGTTGAACCGCGCCTTGGCACGGCCATTGCGTACGATCGTGTGGCTGGGCGTCAGCCTGGGCGTGCTGCTGGCCGTTGGCCTGGCAATGACGCTGGCCAATGATTACCAGCGCCGCCAGGAAGCCGCGCAGCGCCAGAGCGCGGCGCTGGCCACCGGCTCGCAGCGGCTGCTGCGGCTGGAACTGCGCAACCTGGAACGGGCCATGCTGGGCATCGCCGAGGACGGCGCCTTGCTGTTCGAACGGGTGCCGGCGCAGGCACCGGACCTGCTGGACGACGCCATCGGCGGGGTGCTGCAGCGGCACGCCGAGCTGGACAGCATCGTGGTGGTGGACCAGTACGGT
>NZ_QAIW01000372.1:1210-5527 GCF_003061285.1 Stenotrophomonas sp. HMWF003
GGGCCGTGGATACCAATCGCGGCAGCGACAGCCGGCTGTACCTGGGGCCGCCGCAGCAACGCAATGCGCAGCGCTGGGTGCTGCCGCTGGCGTTGCGCATGGGCGACGACCGCTGGCTGCTGAGCCGGCTGCACACCAGCGAGTTGCAATCGATCATCGGTGGCATGGACACCGGCGACCAGGGCGTCATCTCGATCACCGATGCGCAGGGCTACGTGCTGGCGCGCAGCCCGGACACCGTGGGCCTCACCGGGCAACGCTTCGGGCTGGGCAAGCGCGAGATGCTGCGCCGCGATGCCGTGGTCCCGCTGGGCGTTGAAACCAGCGCCATCGACAACATCGAGCGGATTTCCACGCTCACCACCCTGGGCCAGTACCCCATCGCGGTGTACGCCGGGTTGGGCCGCGCCGACGTGCTGGCGCCCTGGTGGCCGTACGTGCAGGCGTCGGTGGCGTTGTACCTGCTGTACTGGGGCGTGTTCGCGCTGGTGTTTGTGAGCGTGCGCCGTGCCACCCGCAGCCAGGATGCGCTCACCGAGGAACTGCGCACCGGCCATGCCGAGCTGTTGATGGCGCACCAGGTGGGCAAGGTGTGCACCTGGTACGTGGACGAGGATGCGTCGCTGCTGCGCTGGTCGCCGCTGGCCCGGGAGATCTTCGGCATCGAGACCGAAAGCCTGCCGGTGGCGGCGTTCTTCGCGCGGGTGCACCGCGAGGACGCCGAGCGCATGCAGCTGGCGTTCGACAACGCCTTCGCCGGCAACGGCGTGCTGGACGAAATGTTCCGGGTGGTGCTGCCCGGCGGCACGGTGCGCTGGGTGTCCGCGCGCGGACAGCGGGTGGCGGTGGTGGACCGGCAGCGGCGCATGATCGGCGCGCTGACCGATGTGAGCGAACGCGTGCAGGCGCTGGCCCGCGTGCAGCAGGCCGAGCGCCAGTTCCGGCTGCTGTTCGACCGCAACCCGGCCCCGTTCTGGGTGTTCGACCCGGACACGCTGCGCTTCATGGAGGTCAACGAGGCGGCGGTGAAGCAGTACGGCTACAGCCGCGACGAGTTCCTGTCGATGAGCATCCTGGATATCCGTCCGCGCGAAGGCTGGGACGAGATCCGCGGTGCGATTTCGCGCGCCACCATCGGCGATGCCCAGGACGCGCAGGTACGCGTGCACCGGCGCAAGGACGGCACCCTGTTCGAGGTGCGCGCGCATCTGTCGCGGCTGGATTTCGACGGTCGCCAGGCCTGCCTGGTGCTGGCCGAGGACATCAGCGAACGGCTGGCCTACGAGCGCGACCTGGCCTACCACGCCACCCACAACCCGGCCACCGGGCTGCTCAACACGCGCGCGCTGGCCGCACAGCTGGACGAGGAAGGCGGCGGCTACACCATTGCCTACGTGCAGTTCCGCGGGCTGCAGCTGGTGGCCGACACGCTGGGCCGCGAAGTGGGCGATGTGGTGCTGCAGGCCATGGCCAAGCGCCTGGGCGGGCTGGGCACGCGCTATGGCCTGCTGGCCTTCCAGCCGGCCGAAGATTTCATCTTCGCCATCCGCGACGACCACGAGCGCCAGACCGCACTGGATACGCTGGTGCAGACGGTCTCGGAGCCGGTGCGCGGGCAGGACTGGCTGCACCAGTTCGAGCCGCGGATCGGCGTGGCGGTGAAGTTCGACGGCGACAACGTGCCGGCCGAACAGCTGATCGGCATGGCTGCACAGGCCGCGCACGCCGCACGCGACGAGGGCAGTGTGATTGCCTGGTTCGACACCACGGTGAGCTCGCGGCTGGCCGAGCGGCTGCGCCTGGCCGGGCGCATCCACAGCGCGATCGACAGCGAGTTCGAGCTGTACTACCAGCCGATCTGCCATGCCAGCGACGGCACGCCGGCGGCGCTGGAGGCGTTGCTGCGCTGGCCGCAGGCCGATGGCAGCTTCATTCCGCCGGGCGAGTTCATCCAGCTGTGCGAAGACACCGGGTTGATCCTGGCGTTGGGGCGCTGGGTGATCCGGGCGGCGGCGCAGGCGCAGCGGCGGTTGGCCGATGCGGGCTGGCCGTTGCCGATCGCGGTGAATGTGTCGGCGGTGCAGTTCTTCAACAGCGACCTGGTGGCCGAGTTCGCGCGGGCCACGCAGGAATTCGGGCTGGAGCGCGGGGCGTTGCAGGTGGAACTCACCGAGAGCAGCCTGATGCGCAAGCCGGCCCAGGCCAAGCAGACCATGCAGCGGCTGCACGAGCAGGGCGTGTGCATCTCGCTGGACGACTTCGGCACGGGATATTCCAACATGTCCTACCTGCAGCACCTGCCGCTGGACATCCTGAAGATCGACCGCAGTTTCGTCTCCGATGTGGAAACCAATCCGCGCAATGCATCGATCTGCCGCGCGTTGTTGTCGCTGGGCCACAGCATGGGGCTGACAGTGATCGCCGAGGGCGTGGAAACGCCGGGCCAGCATCAATGGCTGGCCGCGCACGGCTGCGACCAGGTGCAGGGCTACCTGCTCGGGCGCCCATCGCCGCTGGTCGAGGTGATCGCGCGGTTGGAAACCGCCGAGGCTACTTGATGCGAGGCAGCCGGGCAGAGCCCGGCTCTACGGGGTTGCCAATGCGTAGCGCCGGGCTCTGCCCGGCCGCTTCACCCGCACACGCCGGGATTCACCCCAACGCCTCCACTAGGTAATCGATGAAGCTGCGCACCTTCGGGGCCAGATGGTTGCGGCTGGTGTAGACGGCGAAAATGCCGATCGGGGCGATCTCCCAGTCGGGCAGCAGGCGTTCCAGGCGGCCGTCGGCCAGCGCGTCGGCGATCAGGAAATCCGGCTGCAGGATGATGCCCATGCCGGCCAATGCGGCTTCACGCAGCACGTCGCCGTTGTTGGCGCGCAGGCCGCCATGCACCGGCACGGACACCTCGCCGCGCGGGCCGCGCAGCTGCCAGCTGTCGCCGCCACCCCAGTAGCTGTAGCCCAGGCATTCGTGGCCGGCCAGGTCTTCGGGCTGTTGCGGGCGGCCATGGGCGTCCAGGTAGGCGGGGGCGGCGCACAGGGTGATGTGGGTGTCGGCCAGCTTGCGTGCGATCAGCGCCGGGTTCGGCTGGCGGGTGATGCGGATGGCCACGTCGTAGCCTTCTTCCACCATGTCCACCAGGCGGTCGGACAGCGACAGGTCCAGCTGCACCTGCGGGTAGCGCGCGCGGTAGCCGGCCAGCAGCGGGCCCAGCCGGGCGATGCCGTAGCTGACCGGGGCGTTGACCCGCAGCAGGCCCGACGGCTCCAGCGCCTGCGCGCCGATGCCCGCTTCCAGGGCGTCGAACTGGGCCAGCAGCTGCACGCATTGCGCGTAGTAGGCCGCGCCGGTGCTGGTGGGGCTCACCCGGCGCGTGGTGCGGTTGAGCAGACGCGTGGACAGCCGCTTTTCCAGTGCGGCGATCTGCCGGGTGACGCCGGCGGTGGACAGGTCCAGGGCCTGGGCAGCCGCGCTGAAGCCGTTGCGTTCCACCACCGCCACGAACACACGCATCGCGTCTAGGGTATCCATTGTTTCAGATCCTGTAATAAACAGCGTCGTCTGATCGTATTTATCGCCAAGGGTGAGCGCAATAACCTGTCGCCATCCTAGTCCGCGAGGTGTCCCATGCCTACCACCGCTGTCCGCGTTTCCTCGCTCGCCCCCGTCGGCGCCACCCTGCTGCGCTGGAGCCTGGGCGTGCTGTTCCTGGTGCATGGCCTGACCAAGCTGCTGGTGTTCACCCCGGCCGGCACCGCGGCGTACTTCCAGTCGCTGGGCCTGCCTGGCGCGCTCGGTTACGTCGCCCTCGTGCTGGAACTGACCCTGGCCGCTGCGCTGTTGCTGGGCGTGTACGCGCGCTGGGTGGGGCTGCTGGGCGTGCCGCTGCTGCTGGGCACCATCGTCAGCGTGCACGGTGCCAACGGTTTCAGCTTCGCCAATGCCGGCGGCGGCTGGGAATACCCGGCGTTCTGGGCGCTGGCGCTGCTGGTGCTGTTCTGCATCGGGGACGGCAAGTGGACGCTCGCCTCGCGCTGAGCACCGCGCCGTCGTTGATCCTTTTCTGGAGCCTGTGATGTCCCGTCTGCCTTCGCTGTACATCTCCCATGGTTCGCCGATGACCGCGCTGCACCCCGGTCTGGTCGGCGAACGCCTCGCGGCGCTGGCCGCGCAGTTGCCGCGCCCGCGCGCCATCGTGATGGCCTCGGCGCACTGGCTGACCCACCGCCGACGATCCACGATTTCGGCGGCTTCCCGCAGGCGCTGTTCGACCTGCAGTACCCGGCCCCGGGCGATCCGGCGCTGGCCGGCGAGATC
>NZ_QAIW01000372.1:5537-7375 GCF_003061285.1 Stenotrophomonas sp. HMWF003
CCCGCGGTCTCGACCACGGCGCGTGGGTGCCGCTGCGCTTCCTGTACCCGCAGGCCGACATTCCGGTGGTGCCGCTGGCGATCCAGCCGCTGCTGGGACCGGCCCACCAGTTCGCGCTGGGCCGCGCGCTGGCGCCGCTGCGCGAGCAGGGTGTGCTGGTGATCGGCTCGGGCAGCATCACCCACAACCTGCACGACTGGGGCCATTACCAGGACGGCAAGGAAGCGCCGTACGTGCGGCCCTTCATCGACTGGGTGGAGCAGCGCCTGCAGGACAACGACACCGCCGCGTTGCTCGACTACCGCGCCCGTGCACCGCACGCGGTCAAGGCACATCCGACCGACGAGCACCTGCAGCCGCTGCATGTGGCGATGGGCGCGGCCGGGGGTGACACGCTGGGTGCGCAGCGCATCGATGCGGGTATCGATGCGGGGTTCCTGGCGATGGACATCTACCGCTTCGACGGGGCTGCGGCATGAGCACGCTGCACGCCGTGGTGCGCCCCGCCACCGGCCCGGCGCACGGGCTGGTGGTGCTGCTGCATGGCGTGGGCAGCAACGAACGTTCGCTGCAGGCGCTGGCGCACGGCCTGGACCCGCGCGTGGAGGTGGTGCTTCCGCGTGCGCCGCTGGCGTTCGGGCCGGATGCGTTCGGCTGGTTCACCGTGCAGTTCGGCGCGCAGGGGCCGGTGATCGACCCCGCGCAGGCCGAGGCCAGCCGCCTGCTGCTCATCGATTACGTGCGTGCACTGCAGGCACAGCACGGCGTGGATGCCGCGCACACGCTGGTGGCCGGCTTCAGCCAGGGCGGCATCATGAGTGCCAGCGTGGCCCTCACCGCGCCGCAGGTGGCCCGCCGGTTCGCCGTCCTGTCCGGGCGGATCCTGCCGGAGATCGCACCGCAGATTCCCGCCGATATCGCCACGCGTGGCGTGCGCGGGTTGATCCTGCACGGTGAGCAGGACAGCAAGCTGCCGTTCGCGCTGGCCACCGCCGCAGCGGCGCGGCTGCAGGCGCTGGGCGTGGAGCATGCACTGCACGGCTACCCGGCTGATCACACGCTGACCGCTGCGATGCAGGCCGATTTCAACGCGTGGACCACGCGCGCGCTGCTGTCCGGCCACTGAGCCGCGGCAACCCCGGCGTTCGCGCAGGCGGATGGGTGTGGTAGTTTTTTTGCAGTTTCCGGCGCCTGGCTGCCTGCAGCCTCCCCCCTCGCGCCGTCCACTGGAAAATGCATGCATACCATTGAAGTCGTCCTGGCGATGCTGGTGGCCGTGGTCGCCAGCGGCTATCTGGTCCGGGTATTGCCCCTGTCGTTGCCGCTGCCGTTGGTGCAGATCGGCCTGGGCGCGGTCATCGCCGGGGTGTTCAACCGTGGCCACGCGCTGGAACCGGAGATGTTCTTCCTGCTGTTCCTGCCGCCGCTGCTGTTCCTGGACGGCTGGCGCATTCCCAAGCAGGGCCTGTTCCGCGACAAGGGTGTGATCCTGGAGCTGGCGTTCGGCCTGGTGGTGTTCACCGTGATCGGCGCCGGCTTCCTGATCCACTGGATGATTCCGGTGATGCCGTTGGCGGTGGCCTTCGCGCTGGCGGCGATCATCTCGCCCACCGACCCGGTGGCGGTGGGATCGATCGCATCGCGTGCGCCCATTCCCAAGCGACTGATGCACATCCTGGAAGGCGAGTCGTTGTTGAACGATGCCTCCGGCCTGGTCTGTTTCCGCTTTGCCGTGGCCGCGGTGATGACCGGCAGCTTCTCGCTGGCGACCGCCTCGCTGACGTTCCTGTGGGTGGCGCTGGCCGGCGTGGCGATCGGTGCGGCGGTCACCCTGGGCG
>NZ_QAIW01000372.1:7386-7859 GCF_003061285.1 Stenotrophomonas sp. HMWF003
GCTTCGGCGAGGAGCCGGGTGCGGCGCTGCTGGTCAACCTGCTGATTCCGTTCGCGGCCTATCTGCTGGCCGAAGAAGCCAACGCGTCGGGCATCCTCGCGGCGGTGGCCGCGGGCATCACCATGAGCTACGTCGAGCTTACCGGCCGCGTGTCGGGCAGCATGCGCGTGCAGCGCGCGGCCGTGTGGGGAATGCTGCAGTTCAGCTTCAACGGCATCATGTTCGTGCTGCTGGGCGAGCAGCTGCCGGGCATCGTCGAACGCGCCATCACCACCGTCAGCGAGAGCGGCCACCACAGCGCGTGGTGGCTGCTGGTGTACGTGGTGGTGATCAACCTGGCGCTGGTGCTGCTGCGCCTGGCCTGGGTGTGGCTGTCGCTGCGCTGGAGCGTGCTGCGGGCGCGCCACCGCGGTGAAGCGCGGCCGGGCACGTCGTGGCGGATCGTGGTGGCCACCTCGCTGGCCGGCGTGCGC
>NZ_QAIW01000372.1:7869-17385 GCF_003061285.1 Stenotrophomonas sp. HMWF003
GATCACCCTGGCCGGCGTGCTCACCCTGCCGCTGTTCCTGCCCGATGGCAGCGCCTTCCCGGCGCGTGACCTGGTGATCTTCCTGGCGGCGGCGGTGATCCTGGTATCGCTGGTCGGCGCCAGCGTGGCATTGCCGCGGTTGCTGAAGGGGCTGGAGCTGCCGGCCGATTCGGGCGAGCGCAAGGCCGAGGACCTGGCCCGGCGGCTGGCGTCCAAGGCGGCGCTGGCCGGGGTGGAACGCATGCGCCAGCAGCTGGTGCAGAACCAGACCACCGAGAACGTGCAGCTCTACAACGACGCCGCCTCACGGGTCAGCCTGCTGTACCAGCGCAATCTCGAGAAGGACGACGGCCCGGATGCGGACCCGGAAAAGGTGCAGCGCATGGAGCAGGGCTACCGCCAGCTGCGCGGCGCCGGGCTCACCGCCGAGCGCGAGGAGCTGTTCCGGTTGACCCGGCGCGGCACCATTTCCGACGAGGTCTCGCGCAAGCTGATCCGCAACCTGGACCTGCTGGAAACCCGCCAACGCGATTGAAACCGGGGCCGGCCGTTACGGGCCGGCCATCAACGCGGGTTACGCGTCGGCTTTCTGGTCCAGGTAATACGCCACCACGGTGCCCTTGATCTTGATGGTCATCGGGTTGCCACGGCGGTCACGGGCCTTGCCGGCCTGCACGCGGATCCAGCCTTCGCTGACCGAATACTCTTCAACGTTGTCGCGCTCGACATCGTTGAAACGGATGCCCACGCCGCGCTCCAGGGCGGCCGCATCGTGGAAGGGGCTGGTCGGGTTGATCGCCAGGTGATCGGGAGGGGTATCGCTCATGGTCATTCAGTTGTGACGGCCACCACGGCCATCTTCCAGGCGCACAGGATAAACCGCGGCGCGGCCCACGCCGAATTTCGCTTCCTGCCAACGCCACTGCACGGCAGAATGCCCGCCTGCCTCAAGGAACTACCGGTCATGCCTGACAACAGCGATTATTTCGACTTCGAAGAAGACGAGCGCGATTTCGACGAAGACGACTTCGAGGCGCGGATCTGGAACCTGTTCGTGCTGATCAACCCCGGCGATGACGAGCTGGCGCTGCAGCAGTTCAACCGCTGGCGCGAGGCGCTGCTGGAAAGCGGCGAGGAGATCGACGAGGAGGCCGACTGGCTGCCGCCGCTGATGGCCGCCATTGCCTGGCAGTCCGGGTTCGAGGTGGACCGTGAGGATCCCGATGCGCTGGTGTCGGCGATCAACGAGCTGGCGGCACGCTGGAACCTGCAGCTGGACTGGGGTGGCGACCTGGACGATGAGGATTTCGCCGCCGCCACCGACGCCCCGGCGCTGATGGCCACCGCGCACGACCGCCTGCGCGAGCACAACTACGCGCTGTGGAGCGTGGACACGGGCAATGGCGGCCTGGCCGGCTGGATGGCGCTCAACCGCGACGATGACGCCATGCTGGCGCTGTGCTCGCTGCTGGGCGTGGAAGTGCGGCCGGGTTCGGACCCGTTCTGATGCGTGCTGCGGGTTGACCGATGCGGGCCCGCGGCTTGCGTAGCAAGGCGTGGGGCGCAACGCGCGCACTCAATACCTGTCTACGGCAGGTATTGAGTGCGCGCGTTGGCGATGACGGCTTTGACCAGCGCGCGGTCGGTGTGCCGCGAGATGGCCTGTGCGCCCAGCGCGATGGCCTGCAGGCGCAGCGGGGCGGGGACGTCGTAATGCGCGCCGCTGGGGCGGTTCTGGAACGCCCGCCGCGGAAGCCCGAGCTGCGCCGCCATGGCGTGCAGCTCGGGCAGGGTGTCGGCCATCAGATGCGCCCAACGCTCGCCGCGCCAGGGGTGGACCGCATCGTCGATATAGACCGTCACCGGGCGGCCGTGGCTCAGGCCTGCGGCTTGTCGTCGCTGGCGGCCGGGGTGGCGTCGGCGGCGGCATCGGTGCCGGCCTCGTCTGCCACCGGGGCGTCGTCGCTGGCGTCGGCAGTGGTTTCAGCGGTTTCGGCGTCGTCGCCTTCTTCGCCTTCCACACCTTCAAACTCGGACACCAGCTGGGCCAGGTAGTCGTCGGCGGTCTTGCCTTCGTCGGCGGCCAGGTCGTCGATCAGCTGCTGCAGCTGGGTCGAGTACTCCAGGTTTACCTTGCGGCCTTCCTTTTCCTGCACGTTGGACAGGTGCTTGAGCATGGCCAGCATCGGGATCGGGTTGTCGGCGTTGCCCATGGTCTGGCCGCCGATGGCCAGCAGCCATTCGGTGCCCTGCAGGCCGATCGCGGCCACTACCTGGCCCTCTTCGTTGGTCAGCACGGCATGGTTCTGCACCTGCTGCTGGGCGTTGAGGCGGTGGATCGGGCGCTTGGGCTGCAGCTTCTTGCGCTTGTCGCGCTTGGCCTTGGACTGCTTGGACATGGTGGGATCTATCTGTACGTGGAAAGCGGCCATTGTAATGGGGGTTGGCCGCAGGCGTCGGCCATTCCGTTGAAGGTCATGCCCCTATCGAAGGCTGCCCATGCGCGTGCAGTCGGCTGGGACGCGACCCTGCCAGCGCGCGAGGCGTGCATCGTCCAACCGTTCGGGCTGCCGACCGGTCCGCCGTTCATCCGAACGGCAGACCGACCTGCCCCGGACCGGCTCCCCGGTCAGGGCGTCGCCGCCGGGGCCTGTGCGGCGTGGATGTCGGCGTCGCCGGTGGTGGGCGACAACGCCACCTCCTGCCCGGCACCGGCCAGCGCCGCCGCTTCGGCTGCCTTGGTCATCACCACGATGCTGATGCGGCGATTGATCGGGTTGTCCGGCTGGGCCTTGTCGAACAGCACCGACGAGGACAGGCCGACCACCCGGGTTACCTTCTCTTCGGTCATGCCACCGTCCAGCAACGCGCGCCGGGCGGCGTTGGCGCGGTCGGCGCTGAGCTCCCAGTTGCTGTAGCCGTGCACCGCGTTGTAGGCGGTGGTGTCGGTGTGGCCGGTGATGCTGATCCGGTTCGGCACGTGATTGATGAACTGCGACAGTTCGCGCAGGATCTCGCGGGTGTACGGCTTGAGCGCGGCGCTGCCCATGTCGAACATCGGGCGGTTCTGCTTGTCCACGATCTGGATGCGCAGGCCTTCCGGGGTCAGGTCCAGCAGCAACTGGTCCTTGAACGGCTCCAGCGCCTGGCTCTTGCTGATGGCCTCTTCCAGCTCCCGCTTCAGCGCTTCCAGCTGCTGCTGTTCGCGCTCGCGTTCGGTCTGCGGGATCGGCTTGGCGGTCTGCTGGGCCTGGAACGGGTCGTTGCTGTTGCCGCGCGAGATGTCGGTGGCGCCGCCCAGTTTGATCATCGAGGTGCTGGCCCCGCCCGGACCGGCCATGCCGGGCGCCGGGGTGGAACTCTGCCCGACCAGCGGGCTGGGGTTGCGGAAGTACTCGGAAATGGCCGCGCGCTCGGGCTTGGTGGTGGCGGCCATCAGCCACAGCACCAGGAAGAACGCCATCATCGCGGTGACGAAGTCGGCGTAGGCCACTTTCCAGGCGCCGCCATGGTGGGCAGCGTGGCCGGCCTTCTTGACCCGGCGGACGATGACGGTGGGTTTGTTCTCGGCCATGGGTGTGCCTTACTTGACCGTCTTCAGGTGCTGCTCGAAGGCGCTGAAGCCCGGGCGCACGTTCGAGGGCAGGGTCTTGCGGGCGAATTCCAGCGCGATCTTCGGGTTGTAGCCGCGCAGGCAGGCCAGCAGCGCGGTCTTCACCGACTCATAGATGCGGCTGTCCTGTTCGGCGCGCGCTTCCACCGCCGCGGCCAGCGGGCTGACGAAGCCGTAGGCCAGCAGGATGCCCAGGAAGGTACCGACCAGCGCGCCGGCCACGTGCGCGCCCACTTCGGTGATTTCCCCGCCGATCGAGCCCATGGTGATCACGATGCCCAGCACCGCGGCCACGATGCCGAAGCCGGGCAGGCCGTCGGACACCTTGTTGAGCACCGCCGAGGGCTGCATCGCTTCGGCATGGTGCTTTTCCAGCTCCAGCTCCAGCAGCGGCTCCAGTTCGTGCGGCTCGATGTTGCTGCCGATCATCAGGCGCAGGCAGTCGGTGATGAAGTCCACCAGGTGGTGGTCGGCCTGCACCTTGGGGTAGTTGGCGAAGATGCTGCTTTCAGCCGGGCGCTCCACATGGTCTTCCAGCGCCATGAAGCCTTCGCGGCGGGCCTTGTTGAGCAGTTCGTAAAGCAGGCTCAGGACGTCGATGTAGTCCTGCTGCTTGTAGGCCGGGCCCTTGAACACGCCCACGGTGGCCTTCAGGGTCTGCTTGACGGTCTTGAACGGGGTGCCGACCAGGAACGCGCCCAGTGCCGCGCCGCCGATGATGACCAGCTCATAGGGCTGCCACAGGGCGCCCAGCTTGCCGTGCGCGCCGACGTAGCCGCCGAGCACGCTGATGATGACGATGAGGAATCCAACGATGATGAGCATGGGGCCGGCGCGGAGTAGGGGATACCTCCATGTCGGCCCCGCCCCCGGTTTTCTGAAGGGGGGCGTTCGCTCAATGTCACACTTTTACGGATTCAGCCGGCCGGTTGCGCCTCGGCCCCGCCGCGCTGCAGCGGATCCGGATAGGCCTGTCCGTTCGGCGTGAACGACAGCGAGACCGAGTTCAGGCAGTGGCGCTCGTGGGTCGGCGGCGGGCCATCGGGGAATACATGGCCGAGATGGCTGTCACACCGCGCGCAGACGATCTCGGTGCGGATCATGCCGTGGCTGATGTCGCGGATCTCGCGCACATGGGCCGGGTCGAACGGGGCGAAGAAGCTGGGCCAGCCGGTGCCGGAGTCGAACTTGGTGCTGGAGCGGAACAGCGGCAGCCCGCACAGGCGGCAGCCGTAGACGCCGTCCTGCTTGTTGTCCAGGAACACGCCGCAGAACGGCGCTTCGGTGCCGTGCTGGAGCAGCACGCGGCGTTCGTCGGCGCTGAGGCCGGCCACCAGGGCGTCACGCTGGGCGTCGCTGGGGGGAGAGAGATCGAAGGCGGTCATTGGCGGTTCCTCGCGGGGGTGGGTTCAAGATTGGGCCGGGATGGCGGGCTTCAAGCCAGCGCCCCGGTGGCCCGGGCGCGTTCATGGTGCTGATACCCGCGTGGGTGCAAGGTGCAGTATCGATCACCGCCGGAGCCTGCCATGTCCCGCCACGTCCGCTTCGCCACCGCGCTGGGCCTGATGCTGTTGCCGGCCATCGGCATGGCCCAGATCGGCCCGCCGCCCAGTCCCACCGCGACCCGCCCGGTGGTGGTGGCCCCGCCGGCGCCGCTGCCTACCCCCGTGCGCCCTGCACCGGTGGACAGCCTGTCCGGGCAGATGGCCCCGGTGAAGTCCAACAGCCAGGTCCAGCAGCAACTGCGCAGCCATCCCATCCAGGCGCGCGACACCGGCCCGGCGCAACCGATCCAGGGGCCGACCCTGCAACCCAAGGTGTATGACCGCCACGGGCGGATCATTCCCGGGGCCAAACAGGTCGGGCCGAACCGGGTGCTGGATACCCGCACCGGCAAGTATTACGACGCCATTCCCAGTGGTGATGGCCAGCAGATCCGGCCGTAAACGGCGTGGGCGGTGCAGCGCATGAACCGTGCACAAACCACGCCGCACAGTCAGCTGCATCAACGTGTCATCTCACCGCTTTTTCGCCTGTATTTAACCGTTTTCGCGCGACCCTTTGCGTGCGCCGGAACGCGGCGTATTCCGAAGGGTTTTCCAGAAGAGTGCAATCATGACCAACCAGCAGAACCAGAAAGGCGGCAAGATGCCGCAGGAACAGCAGGGCAGTCAGCAACAGCACCAGAAGGCCGGACAGCAGAACCAGCAACAGTGGGACCAGCAGAACCAGAAGGGCAAGCAGCCGGACCAGCGTCACCCCGATTCCAAACAACAGCGCTGACGCGCGGGATTGCATGACCAAGGCGGTGCGCGCAAGCGCGCCGCCTTCTGCGTTGAGGGCCGCGGTTCAATCCGGGATCGGCAGGGTCAGCGTTTCCTTCACCTCTTCCATCACGATGTAGCTCTTGGATTCGCGCACGTGCGGCAGGGTCAGCAGGGTGCTGCCGAGCAGCTTGCGGTAGGACGCCATCTCGCTGATGCGCGCCTTGAGCAGGTAGTCGAAATCGCCCGACACCAGGTGGCACTCCAGCACGTTGGGCAGCTTCAACGCCGCGCGGCGGAACTCCTCGAAGATGTCGCCGGACTTGTAGGCCAGGCTGATCTCCACGAACACCAGCAGGCTGGCCTTGAGGTAATGCGGGTCGAGCTTGGCGTAGTAGCCGGTGATGGCGCCATCGCGTTCCAGCCGCCGCACCCGTTCGGTGCACGGCGTGGTCGACAGGCCCACCCGTTCGCCCAGTTCGGTAAAGGAAATGCGGCCTTCGTCCTGCAGGATGCGCAGGATCTTGCGGTCGATCTTGTCCAGTTCGCGGGGGCGCACGGCCATCGGCGTCATCCAGGCATGGGGGTTGGCGCGACAATATCCTGTCATCGCGCCTAAAAACAGGGCAAAAGCTTGGTTTAGCCGGAATATACTTCCGCAATTATGGTCCCGGCACGCTCCAGTGCAGGGAATGATCGGGTCGGAGAAGCTACATGCGCGTTCTAGTCCTTGGCAGCGGCGTCATCGGCACCACCAGTGCCTGGTACCTGCGGCAGGCGGGGTTTGAAGTCACGGTCGTGGACCGCCAGCCCGGTCCGGCGCTGGAAACCAGTTTCGCCAACGCCGGCCAGCTGTCGTTCGGCTACACCTCGCCGTGGGCCGCGCCGGGCGTGCCGCTCAAGGCGGTCAAGTGGCTGTTCTCCGAGCACGCTCCGCTGGCCATCCGCCCCGGCCTGGACTGGCGCCAGTACGCCTGGCTGGCGCAGATGCTGCGCAACTGCACCCATGAGCGCTACGCGATCAACAAGGCGCGCATGGTGCGCATGTCCGAGTACAGCCGCGACTGCCTGAACGAGCTGCGCCGCGAGACCGGCATCGCATTCGAAGGCCGCGACCTGGGCACCACCCAGCTGTTCCGCACCCAGCAGCAGCTGGACGCCTCGGCGCAGGACATCGAAGTGCTGGCCCAGTACGGGGTGCCCTACAAGGTGCTGGACCGCGACGGCATCATTGCCCACGAACCGGCCCTGGCCGGGGTGGCCGACAAACTGGTCGGCGCGCTGTGGCTGCCGCGCGACCAGACCGGCGACTGCCAGCTGTTCACCCGGCGCCTGGCGCAGATGTGCGTGGATGCCGGCGTCGAGTTCCGCTTCGACCAGGACATCGCCGGCCTGCAGACCGACGGCGACCGCATCACCGGCGTGCGCATCGACGGCAAGCTCGAAACCGCCGACCGCTACGTGGTCGCGCTGGGCAGCTATTCGCCCTCGCTGGTGGACCCGCTGGGCCTGCGCCTGCCGGTCTACCCGCTGAAGGGCTACTCGCTGACCCTGCCGATCACCAATGCGGCCATGGCCCCCACCTCGACCATCCTGGACGAGAGCTACAAGGTAGCGGTGACCCGCTTCGATGACCGTATCCGCGTGGGGGGCATGGCCGAAGTGGGCGGGTTTGACCTGTCGCTGTCGCCGCGCCGCCGCGCCACCCTGGAAAAAGTGGTGGGCGACCTGTACCCGGACGGCGGCGACCTGTCGCGCGCCGAGTTCTGGACCGGCCTGCGCCCGGCCACGCCCGATGGCACCCCGGTGATCGGCGCCACCCCGTACCGCAACCTGTTCCTCAACACCGGCCACGGCACGCTGGGCTGGACCATGGCCTGCGGTTCGGGCCGTTACCTGGCCGACCTGATGAGCGCGCGACAGCCGCAGATCAGTACCGAAGGCCTGGATATCTTCCGTTACGGCCACACGGCCGCATCCGTTGTTCATAGTGAGCCCAAAGCATGCGCCCAGCCCGCGCGTTGATCGACCTGGACGCGTTGCGCGCCAATTTCATCCTTGCCCGTGAACTGGGCGGCGGTCGCAAGACCCTGGCGGCGATCAAGGCCGATGCCTACGGCCACGGTGCCGTGGCCTGCGCGCGCGCGCTGCAGGGGCTGGCCGACGCGTTCGGCGTGGCCTGCATCGAAGAGGCGCTGGAACTGCGCCACGCCGGCATCACCACGCCGATCGTGCTGCTGGAAGGCTTCTTCGACGCCGACGAACTGCCGCTGATCGTGCAGCACGACCTGTGGTTCGCCGTGGGCGCGCCGTGGCAGGTGGAGGCGGTGCTGGCCTTCCAGACCACCGCCCTGCTGAAGATCTGGTTGAAGCTGGACAGCGGCATGCACCGCCTGGGCCTGTCGCCGACCGACTTCCGCGCCGCGCACGCCCGCCTGAGCGCGCTGCCGCAGGTGGCGCCGATGGTGCTGATGAGCCACATGGCCCGCGCCGACGAGCTGGACAGCCAGCGCACCCGCGAGCAGGCCGACCTGTTCGCCGCCACCATTGATGGCCTGGCTGGTGAAACCAGCCTGTGCAATTCGCCGGCCCTGCTGGGCTGGCCGGACGTGCGCAGCGATTGGGTGCGTCCGGGGCTGATGCTGTACGGCGCCAACCCGCTGCCCACCCCGTCGGCGCTGACCGAGCGGTTGCGCCCGGTGATGACCATGCAGTCGAAGGTCTTCGCGGTGCGTGAGATCGGCATCGGCGAACCGGTCGGCTATGGCGCGCGGTTCGTCGCCGAGCGGCGGACCCGGGTAGGCGTGGTGGCCCTGGGCTATGCCGACGGCTACCCGCAGTTCGCCCCGAATGGCACCCCGGTGCAGATCGACGGGCAGCCCGGCACGCTGATCGGCCGGGTATCGATGGACATGCTGACCGTGGACCTGACCGACCTGCCGCAGGCCGGGGTGGGCAGCACGGTGACCCTGTGGGGCGAGTCACCGCGGCTGGATGTGCTGGCGCCGCTGTGCGGGGTGAGCGCCTACCAGCTGCCGTGCGCGGTCAAGCGCGTACCGCACCAGCACCTGGGCGGCTGAGGGGACCCCACGCCAGGCGGGGCGCCACCGTCAGCGGCTGGCGGTGGCGTCGCTGCGCAGGTCGCGGCGGATCCAGTCGTCCAGCAGGCGCTTCTCGTAGCGCAGCGGGTCGGTGTCGCGCTGCATCCCGATGTTGTGCAGGTAGCCGCTGTCCGACAGCTTGCGCTCGCCTTGCGCCAGCACCTGCCCCTGGGCATCGGTGAGGGTGAAGGTCAGCGCGATGCGCGGCGGGTAGATGTCGCGCAGGATGCGGATATCGCTGCCGCGCGGCCCGTGCCACGGCTCGTAGTCACCGGCGCGCTTGATGTCGGTCAGGGTCACCTCCAGCGTCTGGCCGGGCTGCAGCTGCTTGCCGGCGCTGGTCTGGACGTAGGTGGCCAGCTGCGCGACCCAGTTGCCGCGCTGGGCTTCGAAGCGGTTGGTGCTCTGCCGGATCTCGCTGAACTGGGCCGGGTCGGTCCACGACACCTTGACCGGGCCATCGCCGCTCAGGGCGCGGGGCGCCTGGGGGTCGGTCACGGTGCGGGGCGCAGCGGCGGTGGCGCTGCCGATCACCAAC
>NZ_QAIW01000372.1:17409-21738 GCF_003061285.1 Stenotrophomonas sp. HMWF003
ACGACTCCTCGATCGCGATCACAGACGGGATCAGGTTTTCAGTGTGATCCTGATCCCCCGGTGGGACAATCGCCAATTGCGTCGGCCGCAGCGGCGGTTGCCGCCAATTCACCTACGTCTTCGATTACGTCAATCCCACCCATGGCGCTTGACGCTACGAATACGCCCTCTGGAAGATGCTGTGTCTCTCTGTTTCGCCAGTTGCCCCCTTGACGCCCTTGCCCAGCCTGCCTACTTCCACTCTTGAACGCCCTTCTTTCATGACAGTTGCGTCCCACGCCGGGATGTACCGGAGCGTGCTGGAGCAGATGAACGCCGGCTTCTGCGTGATCGAGGTGCTGTTCGAAGGCACCAAGGCGGTGGATTACCGCTTCCTTGAGGTCAACGACGCCTTCGAGCGCAACACCGGGCTGCGCAACGCGCGCGGGCAGCGCATGACCACGCTGCAGCCCGACCACGAGCCGGACTGGTTCCGCATCTACGGCCAGGTGGCCCAGACCGGCCAATCCCAGCAGTTCGAGCTGGAAGCGCGTGCGCTGGGCCGCTGGTACTCGGTGGAAGCGGTGCGGGTGGGCGAGCCGGCTGACCACCAGGTCGCCGTGGTGTTCTTCGACGTCACCAGCCGCAAGCAGATCGAAGTGGAACTGGCCGAAAGCGAAGCGCGTTTCAGCGCGCTCGCCGATGGCCTGCCCATGCCGGTGTGGGTGCTGGACGAAGCGGGCCATGCGCGCTTCGTCAACAGTGCCTTCAGCGAGTTCTTCGGCGGCGACGAACAGCGCGTGCCCGAGAACGTCTGGCGGGGCCTGGTGCATCCCGATGATGCGTCGGTGTTCGATTACGAGCTGCAGGAAGCCCTGAAGGCGCAGCGGTCGATGCATGCGCTGGTGCGCGGCCTGCGTGCCGATGGCCAGTGGCGCTGGCTGGAAATGAATGCCCGGCCGCGGTTCTCGCGCATGGGCCACTTCATTGGCCTGGCCGGCAGCAGCCCGGACGTGACCGAACGCCGCGAAATCGAGATGGCGCGCGAAGAGCTGCTGCAGTCCGAGCGTGCCGCGCGCAGTGCCGCCGAAAACATGGCGCGGCTCAAGGACGAGTTCCTGGCCACGCTGTCGCACGAACTGCGCACCCCGCTGACCACCATCCTGGGCTGGAGCGAACTGCTGCTGCAGCGCGTGGACGCCACCAGCCCGCTGTACAAGGGCCTGGGCGTGATCGCCAACAGCGCGATGGCGCAGAAGCGCCTGATCTCGGACATGCTCGACCTGAGCAGCATGTTGCTGGGCAAGGTGCAGCTGGAAGTGGAAGTGCTGGACCTGCGCGCGCAGCTGACCGAAGCCATGCGGGCGCAGGAGCTGGTGGCCGAAGGCAAGGCCCTGCACATGACCCTGGCACTGCCCGACGAGCCCACCCTGGTGCTGGGTGACGCCACCCGGCTGCAGCAGGTGCTGTGGAACCTGCTGTCCAACGCAATCAAGTTCACGCCGGCCGAGGGCACCGTGGCCGTCACCCTGGCCAACGACGGCGGCCACTGGTCGATCAGCGTGGCCGACTCCGGCGACGGTATCGCCCCCGAATTCCTGCGCCACCTGTTCAGCCGCTTCCGCCAGGCCGATGGCACCACCACCCGCCGCCATGGCGGTCTCGGGCTGGGCCTGGCCATCGCGCAGCAGCTGGTGGAACTGCATGGCGGCACTGTGGCGGCCACCAGCGATGGTCCCGGCCACGGCGCCACCTTCACCGTGCGCCTGCCGCGCTACCAGCCGCAGGCCGACGGCCGCCCGCTGCGCGAGGTGTTCAGTGGCCCGATCGGGGAACAGGTGATCGAGCCTTTCCCGCTCAAGGGCCTGCGCCTGCTGGCCGTGGAAGACCAGCCCGAAGTTCTGGAGTACCTGCGCCGGCTGTTGGAGGAGCAGGGCGCCGAAGTCACGGCAGCCGCATCGGCGGGCGAGGCGCTGGCCCTGCTGGACCGCGGCGGGCATGAAGGCATCGACGTGCTGCTGACCGACATCGGCATGCCCGGCATGGACGGTTACGGCCTGGTGCGGACCCTGCGCGAGGACATCGGCGTGGAAGCGCAGGTGCTGCCCGCCGTGGCGGTGACCGCGCTGGCCCGTGCCGATGACCGCAAGCGGGCACTGGCCTCCGGGTTCCAGGAGCATGTGGCCAAGCCGTATTCGGTGGCCCAGCTGGTGTCGGCCGTGCGCAGCGTACTGGCCGAGCAGCGCCGGTAATCCCGCACCCGTTCCCCACAGGAGTCACCATGTCCCGTTACGCCCCGACCATCCACACCGACCCGGCCCGGATTGCGGCGCTGGAAGCCCTGCTGCCGCAGCTGCGCGGCCAGGCCCCCGTCGAGATCACCCTGGACGACGGCACCCGCGTGCTGGGCACGGTCACGGTGCAGCCCACCCTGCAGCAGTACCGCGACGCCGACGAGAACGAGGGCAGCAATGGCCAGCTGCGGCTCGACGACCTGGACACCCCGGTGCAGCAGCACCTGGTCTGGCTCGACCGGATCGCCAGCATCCGCCAGCTGCCGCCGGTCGAGTAACCCCCGCGCCGGGCAGACCGGCGCTGGTACGTTGAACCGATCGCCATGCGCGCGGTAGCGCCCGCACGGCAACGGAAAACGCAGGGCCGGCACTGAACCTCAGCGCCTGCCCCATACCCCGCCTCAGTGCACGAACACCTCGGGCTCGGCCTCGAAACGGCGTGCGTAGGCGCGTTCATCGGCCACCCGCGAGACCTCGTCGTCGGCCATGTCCGGCGCGCCATACACCGCGTACGCCACCGTGCCGTCGGCCTGCTTGCCGACCTGGTGCAGGCGGTAGCGCGAGTGACCGCCGCCGGTATCCTGCGGGTAATGCACCGGGGGCTGGGCGCCCTCGATGTCCATCTCGCTGTTGTCGACTACGCCACCGACAAACAATGCACGCATGAGCCATCTCCATCGCAAGTGAGCCTCCACCCTGACGGTTTGGATGTTGCCGGGGCATCAACATGGCGTTGAATAAACGCAAATCGGCCCCGGCCGGAGCCGATCCGGGCGAACCGGTAGAATGGCGGTCTCTTTTCAAGATGTGCCCCCTCTCGATGGCTGCCCAGCACGACGCTCCCCTGGAAACCCTGTTCCTGCCGTTCGCCAGTGGCGTGCTGTCCTGGCCCGCCGGCCCGGTGCTGTTCCTGCGCGCCCGCGATGGCTGGCCGCTGCGCGAGCACGCCCAGCCGGCCCAGCTGGTCTGCGAACAGAGCTTCCGGCCGTTCGCCGATGCACTGGAAGCCAGCGGCTGGACCGTGCGCGACGAGCAGCAGCTGGCCGCCGACAGCACCCGCTACGCGGTGGTGCTGGTGCTGCCGCCGCGCCAGCGCGAGGAAGCCAAGGCGCTGTTCGCCCGCGCCGTGGCCCTGGCCGCCCCGGGCGGGGTGGTGGTGGCCTGCCAGCACAACAACGAAGGCGCGCGCTCCGGCGAAGGCGACCTGCAGCAGCTGACCGGCCTGGGCGGCAAGCTCACCAAGAACCATTGCCGCGCCTACTGGACCGCACCGTTGAACGGCCAGCACGATGAGGCCCTGGCGCAGCGCTGGGCGAAGCTGGACGCGCCGCGCGCGATTCTGGGCGGGCGCTTCCAGAGCCGCCCGGGCATCTTCGCCTGGGACCGCATCGACCCGGCCTCGGCGCTGCTGGTGGAGCAGCTGCCGGCCGACCTGGCCGGGCGCGGCGCCGACCTGGGCGCCGGTTTCGGCTACCTGTCGGCCGAAGTGCTGGCACGCTGCCCCGGCGTGACCGGGCTGGACCTGTATGAGGCCGAAGGCCGCGCGCTGGCGCTGGCCCGCACCAACCTGGACGCGCTCGGCACGCCGGCCGCACTGGCTTACCACTGGCAGGACGTGACCGCCGGGATCGAGGCGCAGTACGACTTCATCGTGACCAACCCGCCGTTCCACACCCCCTCGCGTGCCGACCGCCCCGACATCGGCCAGCGCTTCATCGCCGTGGCCGCGCAGGCGCTGCGCCCGGGCGGCCGCATGTGGCTGGTGGCCAACCGTCACCTGCCGTACGAGCAGATCCTCAACGAGAGCTTCGGCCAGATCCGCGTGGCCGCCGAGCGCGACGGCTTCAAGCTGATCCAGGCCACCAAGGCCAGCAAGACCGCCACGCCGGTCCGGGCGCCCCGGGAACGTGAGCCGTCGTGGGGCCGCGGAGGCCGCGCGTGAAGCTGGTCAAGCTTCTGGCCAACCTGGGCTATGGCAGCCGCAAGCAGGTGCAGGGAATGTTCCGCGAAGGCCTGATCACCGATGCCGGCGGGGAAGTGCTGTACGCCGATGACG
>NZ_QAIW01000372.1:21749-25571 GCF_003061285.1 Stenotrophomonas sp. HMWF003
AGCCGCGCGAGTACACCTGTTCCACCAAGGACAAGGGCCGCTTGATCTACGACCTGCTGCCGCCGCGTTTCCGCGAGCGTTCGCCGCTGCTGTCGTCGGTGGGCCGGCTGGACCGCGACACCAGCGGCATGCTGCTGATGACCGACGACGGCGCGCTGCTGCACCGCATCGTGTCGCCCAAGTCGCGCCTGGACAAGGCCTATGAGGTCACCCTGGCTGAAGACCTGCGCGGCGATGAAACCGCGCGCTTCGCCAGCGGCACGCTGCTGCTGGAATCGGATGACAAGCCGCTGCTGCCGGCCGAGCTGCACGTGCAGTCGCCGCGCCAGGCGCAGCTGGTGCTGCACGAAGGCCGCTACCACCAGGCGCGTCGCATGTTCGCGGCGGTGGGCAACCACGTCGCGGCGCTGCACCGCAGCCGCATTGGCGGGCTGACCCTGGGTGGGCTCGGTGAGGGCGAGTGGCGCATCCTCGATGCTGCCGATCTTGAAACGCTCTTCAACGTGCCATGACCGCGATTGCCGCGCTGCCGTTCCTGCCCGACGCCGTCATCTTCGACATGGACGGCCTGATGATCGACAGCGAGCGGGTGTCGATCGCCTGCTGGACGCAGGCGGCGCACGAGCTGCAGCTGCCGCTCGCCGATGGGTTCTGGCTGCGCTTCGTCGGCCTGGGCGACCGCGACTGCGAGCGCCTGTTGCTGCAGCACATCGATGCGGAGCAGGTGGCCGCATTGTTCGCGCGCTGCCACGACCTGTACGAAGCGCGCACGCAGGAAGGCCTGCCGCTGCGTCCGGGCATCCTGGACCTGCTGCAGCTGCTGCACGACCACGGCATTCCCCGCGCGGTGGCGACCTCCACCCGGCAGCCGCGCGCGTCGCGCAAGCTGGCTGCGGCGGGCCTGCTGCCGTTCTTCGAGGTGGTGGTGACCAGCAGCGACGTGGCCCACCCCAAGCCGGCCCCGGACATCTACCTGCTGGCCGCGCAGAAGCTGGGCAAGGACCCGGCGCGCTGCCTGGCGCTGGAAGACTCACCGGCCGGCATCCGTGCCGCGGTGGGCGCGGGCATGACCGCCATCCAGGTGCCCGACCTGGTGCATCCCGACGACGATCTGCGCGCGCTGGGCCACCGCATCGTCGATTCGCTGACAGACGCGCACTCCCTGCTGCTCCCGCACCTGCGGTAAACCGGATTCGATCAGGCGCGCGGCGTCGCCGGCCAGGGTCATGCCCCTCCGAGGGGCGCATCGCGTGCCCCGGCAGGGTCGGTTCCCCACCGACACTGGCCGCACATCCGCGCACAAAAAACCCGGCGCGAGGGCCGGGCTTTTCGGTCACTGCATCAACCGTGCATCACACCCGGCCGAACACCAGCGCTGCGTTGGTGCCGCCGAAGCCGAAGCTGTTGGACATCACCGTGTTCAACTGCGCATCCTGGCTTTCGCGCACGATCGGGAAGCCTTCCACCAGCGGGTCCAGCTCGCCGATGTTGGCCGAGCCGGCGATGAAGCCGTCGCGCATCATCAGCAGGCAGTAGATCGCTTCGTGCACGCTGGCCGCGCCCAGCGAATGGCCCGACAGCGCCTTGGTCGACGACAGCGGCGGCACGTCCTGACCGAACACTTCACGCACCGCCTTCAGCTCGGTCACATCGCCCAGCGGGGTGGAGGTGCCGTGCGTGTTGAGGTAGTCGATCGGGCCGGTCAGGTTGGCCATGGCCATGTTCATGCAGCGCACCGCGCCTTCCCCGGACGGGGCGACCATGTCGGCACCGTCGGAGGTGACGCCGTAGCCCACCAGTTCGGCATAGATGCGCGCGCCACGGGCAACGGCGTGGTCGTAATCTTCCAGCACCAGCATGCCGCCGCCACCGGCGATGACGAAGCCGTCGCGGTCCTTGTCGTACGGGCGCGAGGCGCTGGCCGGGGTCTCGTTGAAGCGGGTGGACAACGCGCCCATGGCGTCGAACATCACGCTCATCGACCAGTGCAGGTCTTCACCGCCGCCGGCGAACATCACGTCCTGTGCGCCATGGCGGATCAGGTCGGCCGCCGCGCCGATGCAGTGCGCCGAGGTGGCGCAGGCCGCCGACAGCGAGTAGCTCAGGCCCTTGATCTGGAAGGCGGTGGCCAGGCAGGCCGACACGGTGGAGCACATCGTGCGCGGCACCATGTACGGGCCGACCTTGCGCACGCCGCGGGCGCGCAGGATGTCGGCCGATTCGACCTGCCACTGGCTGGAGCCGCCGCCGGAACCGGCAATCAGGCCGGTACGCGGATTGGCGACCTGCGCCTGGTCCAGGCCGGCATCGGCGATCGCATCGCGCATGGCGATGTAGGCGTACGCCGAGGCATCGCTCATGAAGCGCTTCACCTTGCGGTCGATCTGCGCGTCCAGGTCCAGTTCGATGTTGCCACCGACGTGGCTGCGCAGGCCGGCTTCGGCATGGTCGGGCAGGTGGCGGATGCCGGCGCGGCCTTCACGCAGTGCGCTGGAGACGGTGTCCAGATCGTTGCCCAGGCACGAGGTGATGCCCATTCCGGTAATGACGACGCGACGCATCAGAAGTTCTCGGTGGAAGTGAACAGACCTACGCGGAGGTCTTTGGCGGAGTAGATTTCACGGCCGTCCACCAGCATGCGGGCGTCGGCCTGGGCCATCACCAGCTTGCGGTTGATGACGCGGGTGATGTCGATTTCGTAGCTGACCCGCTTGGCTTCGGGCAGTACCTGGCCGGTGAACTTCACTTCGCCGCAGCCCAGGGCGCGGCCACGGCCGGGCGCGCCCAGCCAGGTGAGGTAGAAGCCGGTGAGCTGCCACATGGCATCCAGGCCGAGGCAGCCGGGCATGACGGGGTCGCCGATGAAGTGGCAGCCGAAGAACCACAGGTCCGGGCGGATATCCAGTTCGGCGCGTACCAGTCCCTTGCCGTGGGGGCCGCCGTCGTCGCGGATGTCGGTGATGCGATCGAACATCAGCATCGGATCGTTGGGCAGGCGACCGCTGCCCGGGCCGAACAGTTCACCGCGGGCGCTGGCCAGCAGTTGTTCGCGCGAGAACGCGTGGAGACGAGTCATGGAAAGCGCAATCCTGAAGAAGCCATCGGGTAAAGCCGGCCATGGGCAGGCTGTGTTGCTGGAACCAAGTGCGCAAGAGTGCAGAGGAAAAGTGATTCAATCAAACGTTTTAACCGTACGCCGGCGTAGTGTTTTCAGCTTGAAAAACGCATGTTGTTGTTATGAAAAGACCATACTCAGGCGTGTGGCTGTAATCTTGTTCATCTACGCATCTGCTTCCAGGTCCGAGTCTTCCCGCCGTGTCTGTTCTGCGCAAAATCATCCATGTGGACATGGACGCGTTCTACGCGTCGGTGGAGCAGCGCGACGATCCGTCGCTGCGCGGCAAGCCGGTGGTGGTGGCGTGGAAGGGGGCACGTTCGGTGGTGTGCGCGGCGTCGTACGAGGCGCGGGTGTTCGGGATCCGGTCGGCGATGCCGGCGTTGCGTGCGGAGCGGTTGTGTCCGGACGCGGTGTTCGTGCCGCCGGATTTTGTGCGCTACAAGGCGGTGTCGCGGCAGGTGCGGGAGATTTTCCTGCGGCATACGGATCTGGTGGAGCCGTTGTCGTTGGATGAGGCGTATCTGGATGTGACGGTGCACAAGGGGGGGATGACGGTGGCGACGGAGATCGCGGCGATCATCCGTGGGCAGATTCGCGAGGAGACGTCGTTGACGGCGTCGGCGGGGATCGCGCCGAACAAGTTTCTGGCAAAAATCGCATCGGACTGGCGCAAGCCGGACGGTCAGTTCGTGGTGCCGCCGCAT
>NZ_QAIW01000373.1:0-11406 GCF_003061285.1 Stenotrophomonas sp. HMWF003
GATGATAGCCGTTGCACCGCGCCGGCGCTCTCGACGCAAGCGACCAGCCCCGCCTTTGATCCATGCACCGGAACCCGCTCAGCCCGTTCAGCTTTCCCAATACCCACCCCGCAAAGACCCCAAGCCATTGCACCAGCGCGGTGCAACGGCTATCATCAGCGGCTTAGCGGACTGACCATGCGTATCCTTTCAGCGGATATGAATGCGGCCCGCGACCGGCTTCCAGGAACGGCACCCTGTACCCAGGCCGCCGTGACCCCCCGGAAGACTGGGCTCGCAGGAATACACACCGCGTGTGTTCCCGCTACCGGAATCCAGCATGACCGGAGTTGTACCGGACAAGGGGCCCAGCGGGCCCTTTGTTGTTTCCGGAACATGTTCAGTAGAGCCCGGCCAGCGTGACTGGCCAACCCGTATCTCTTTCAACGAATCAAGGCCGACTGTGAGCGACAAGGCAACCGAAATCGCGAATCTGCTCGCCCCCACCGTTCAGTCGCTGGGTCTCGAGCTGCTGGGCGTGGAATATCTCACTGCCCCGGGTGGTGCGACGCTGCGCCTTTACATCGACGTGCCGCTGGCCGAACAGCCCGAGCGTATCGTCAACATCGACGACTGCGAACGCGTAAGCCGCGAAGTGTCCGCGCAGCTGGACGTCGAAGACCCGATCAGCGCCAATTACACCCTGGAAGTGTCCTCTCCCGGTGTGGATCGCCCGCTGTTCACCGCAGAACAATTCGAACGTGCCATCGGCGAATCGGCCAAGGTCACGCTCAAGCTCCCGCAGGACGGCCGTCGTCGCCTGCAGGGCGAGATTCTCGCAGTAGACAACGAACAGGGTACCGTCACCTTCAAGGTCGACAACGCCCCGTTCACCGCCGACGTCGAGAATATCGACAAGGCACGCATCATGCCGGACTGGGCCGCCCTCGGCCTCGCTCCGACCAAACCGACTGGCCCGGCACCCAAGCAGGGTGGCAAGGCGAACAAGAAACCATCCAACGAGCCGGCGGCCAAAAAGCCGCGCGCGGAGTGAGCCAATGAGCAAGGAACTTTTGCTGGTAGTGGATGCGGTCGCCAATGAAAAGGGCGTTCCGCGTGAAGTGATCTTCGATGCCATCGAGGCAGCATTGGCGTCGGCCGCGAAAAAGCGCTACCCCGACGAAGAAGTGCTGGCCCGTGTGTCGATCGACCACAAGGACGGCAACTACGAAACCTTCCGCCGCTGGGAAGTGGTGGCCGATGACGTGGTCATGGAGTCCCCGGACCGCCAGATCCGCCTGATGGATGCCATCGACGAAGCTGAAGGCGTCGAAGTTGGCGATTACATCGAAGAACAGATCGAAAACCCCGACTTCGGCCGCATCGCTGCCCAGGCCGCCAAGCAGGTCATCGTCCAGCGCGTGCGCGAAGCCGAGCGCCAGCAGGTCGTGGATGCATGGAAGGACCGCGTCGGCGAACTGGTCACCGGTGTGGTCAAGCGCGCCGAGCGCGGCAACATCTATGTCGACCTCGGCGGCAACGCCGAAGCCTTCATCCCGAAGGACAAGGGCATTCCGCGCGACGTCCTGCGCGCCGGCGACCGCGTCCGCGGTTACCTGGCCGAAGTGCGTTCGGAACCGCGTGGCCCGCAGCTGTTCATCAGCCGCGCCGCCCCGGAATTCATGATCGAACTGTTCAAGCTTGAAGTGCCGGAAGTCGGCCAGGGCCTGGTCGAGATCAAGGCCTGTGCACGTGACCCGGGCGACCGCGCCAAGATCGCCGTGCTGGCCCACGATTCGCGTACCGATCCGATCGGTGCCTGCATCGGCATGCGCGGTTCGCGCGTCCAGGCCGTGTCCAACGAGCTCAACGGCGAGCGCGTGGACATCGTGCTGT
Organism: Stenotrophomonas sp. HMWF003; assembly: GCF_003061285.1. Lineage (NCBI taxonomy): Bacteria > Pseudomonadati > Pseudomonadota > Gammaproteobacteria > Lysobacterales > Lysobacteraceae > Stenotrophomonas > Stenotrophomonas sp. HMWF003. The sequence goes on from NZ_QAIW01000373.1 coordinate 1,876, forward strand.
GGAACGAGAACCCGGCCAACTTCGTCATCAACGCGATGGCGCCGGCGGAAGTGCAGTCGATCATCGTCGACGAAGAAAAGCACTCCATGGACCTGGCCGTCGCTGAAGAGCGCCTGGCCCAGGCGATCGGCAAGGGCGGCCAGAACGTGCGCCTCGCCAGCCGCCTGACCGGCTGGCAGCTCAATGTGATGACCCAGGACCAGGTGACCGCCAAGTCCGAGGCAGAGCAGGGCGTTGCCCGCCAGCTGTTCATGGACAAGCTGGAAGTGGATGAAGAAATCGCCGCCATCCTGGTGACCGAAGGCTTCAACACCGTGGAAGAAATCGCCTACGTCCCGGTCGGCGAACTGCTGGCCGTGGAAGGCTTCGACGAAGACATCGTCGAAGAGCTGCGTGCCCGTGCCCGCGATGCGCTGCTCAACGAAGCGCTGGCGGTGGAAGAAGGTCTGGAAGACGGTTCGCCGTCCGACGACCTGCTCGCCCTGGAAGGCATGGACGAGGCAACTGCCTACGCCCTGGCCGGTCATGGCGTGCGTACCAGTGAGGACCTGTCGGACCTGGCCGCCGACGAGATCCTCGAGTTCGGTATCGAGGACCTGGACCAGGAGCGCGCCGCCGCCCTGATCCTGGCCGCCCGAGCCGAGGAGATCGCCCGCCTGGAGCGCGGCGAATGAGCCAGCGATGAACAGTGCCCTGACCCGCTCAGGGCTTAGACTCCGCGCTGCCTTCGCACGTTTCGAGGGAGCGCCAACCAGATCATAGGATCCGAATGTCGCAGCAAACCACCATCCGCAAGCTTGCCGAACTGGTCAACACCCCGGTCGATAAACTGCTTGTACAGCTTGCCGAAGCCGGCATGAAGTTCAGCGGTCCCGACCAGGTCGTGACCAGCACCGAGAAGGTGAAGCTCCTGGGCTTCCTTCGTCGTTCGCACGGCAAGACCGAGCAGCCCGTCGAGAGCACCGACGACGCCGCCAAGAAGATCACCCTCAACCGTCGCAAGTTGCAGGAAGTGACCGTCAGCGCCGGCCGCAGCAAGACCACTGTCAACGTGGAAGTGCGCCAGAAGCGCACCTACATGAAGGACGCCAGCGGCAAGCCGATGACGGCGGATGAAGAGCGCGCCGACATCCTGCGCAAGCTGGAGGAATCCCGCCAGCGCAATCTGGACGAGCAGCGCGCACTGGCCGAAAAGGACCGTGCACGCGACGAGGAAATCGCCCGCAAGCGTCAGGAAGAAATCGACGCCAAGGAGCGTGCCGAAGCCGAGCGCAAGGCGGCCGAAGCTGCTGCGGAAGCGGCCAGGAACGCACCGCCTGCACCGGCACCTGCCGCGGCCAAGCCGGCCGCTGCCGCCGATGCACCGGCCCGTGCCGCGCGCCCGTCGGCGCCGTCGGCTGCGCGTCCGGCCCCGCGTTCGGACGACCGCAACTCGAACAACAACAACAACAACCGTCCGGGCGCCAAGCGTGACGACGAGGGTGGCAACCGCTTCGCCGGTCAGCTGCACCTGTCGGCTGCCGACCGTGCCCGTCGCGGCAACAACAGCAACTCGCGTGGTCGCCCGACCGGGCGTACCCAGCACGGCGGCCGTCGTGACAGCAACCAGTCGCGCAGCGGCGGCGGTGCCCATGGTTTCGAACGTCCGGTCGCTCCGATCGTGCGTGACGTCACCATCGGCGACACCGTCACCGTGGCCGACCTGGCCCAGAAGCTGGCCCTGAAGGGCGGCGACGTGGTCAAGGCGCTGTTCAAGATGGGCGTCATGGCGACCATCACCCAGACCATCGACCACGACACCGCCGCGCTGGTGACCGAAGAACTCGGCCACAACGTGATCCGTGCCAACACCAACGACGCCGAAGACGCGCTGCTGGCGCTGGCCGGTGGCAACCAGGGCGAGCCGACGGCGCGTCCGCCGGTGGTCACCATCATGGGCCACGTCGACCACGGCAAGACCTCGCTGCTGGATTACATCCGCCGCACCAAGGTCGCCACGGGCGAAGCCGGTGGCATCACCCAGCACATCGGTGCGTACCACGTTGAAACGCCGAAGGGCGTGATCAGCTTCCTGGATACCCCGGGCCACGCGGCGTTTACGTCCATGCGTGCCCGCGGTGCCAAGCTGACCGACATCGTGGTGCTGGTGGTGGCCGCCGACGACGGCGTGATGCCGCAGACCAAGGAAGCCATCCAGCATGCGCGTTCGGCCGGTGTGCCGCTGATCGTGGCGATCAACAAGATCGACAAGGCCGGTGCCGACCCGATGCGCGTCAAGAACGAACTGCTCGGTGAGCAGGTCGTGTCCGAAGACTTCGGTGGCGACATCCAGATGGTCGAAATTTCGGCCAAGGCTGGCCTGGGCATCGACGACCTGCTCGACGCGATCTCGGTCCAGGCCGAACTGCTCGAACTGAAGGCCGTGCCCGATGGCCGCGCCAGCGGTGTGGTCATCGAGTCCTCGCTGGACAAGGGCCGCGGCCCGATCGCTACCGTGCTGGTGCAGCAGGGTTCGCTGAAGAAGGGCGACTACCTGGTCTGCGGTATCCAGTACGGCCGCGTGCGCGCCCTGTTCGACGAAACCGGCAAGCAGCCCGACCAGGCTGGCCCGTCTATTCCGGTGCAGGTGCTGGGTCTGTCCGGCGTGCCGGATGCCGGCGATGATTTCGTGGTGGTCGAAGACGAGCGTCTGGCCAAGGACGTCGCGCAGCAGCGCGAAACCAAGCGCCGCGAATCGCGCCTGGTGCAGTCGGCCGGCAGCCGCATGGAAGACATCATGGCAACCCTGGGCAAGGGCGATGGCCAGCAGGTGCTGAACCTGGTGATCAAGGCCGACGTGCAGGGTTCGGTGCAGGCGCTGAGCCAGGCACTGGTCGCGCTGTCCAACGAAGACATCCGCATCAACGTGATCCACTCCGGCGTGGGCGGCATCACCGAGTCGGACGCCAATTCGGCGGTTGCCTCCAAGGCCACCGTGATCGGCTTCAACGTGCGTGCGGATGCTTCGGCCCGTCGCATCATTGAATCCAACGGCGTGGACCTGCGTTACTTCTCGATCATCTATGACGTGATCGATCAGGTGAAGCAGGTGGCCTCCGGTCTGCTCGGCGTGGAAATCCGCGAAGAGATCATCGGTATCGCCCAGGTCCGCGATGTGTTCCGCAGCTCGAAGTTCGGTGCAGTCGCTGGCTGCATGATCATCGAAGGCACGGTCAAGCGCAGCAAGCCGATCCGGGTCCTGCGCGACAGCGTGGTGGTGTTCGAAGGCGAGCTGGAATCGCTGCGCCGCTTCAAGGAAAACGTCGAGGAAGTCCGCAATGGTACCGAATGCGGTATCGGCGTGAAGGCCTACAACGACGTCAAGCCGGGTGACCAGATCGAGTGCTTCGAGCGTATCGAAGTGCCGCGCACCCTGTAATGTTCCAGGCCGGACCGCCTCGCGCGGTCCGGTTCTTTCCGTTTGATCCGCATCACCTTTTCAAGACGAGCCTGCCTACCGTGCCAAAGACCTTCCATCGAACCGACCGTGTTTCCGCCCAGATCCGCCGTGAACTGGGAACGCTCGTGCACAACGCGGTGCGTGAACACGGCTTGCCTTCGGTGAGCGTCTCCGACGTGGAAATCACCCGTGACATGGCGCATGCCAAGATCTTCGTCACGGCGCTGATGCCCGAACGTTCGGTTGAAGCCATGAAGGGCCTGAAGGAACTGGCCTGGGGGCTGCGCATGGAACTGGCGCGTGCCATGAAGCTGCGCCACGTGCCCGAGCTGCACTTCCACTACGATGATTCGGTGGATCGCGGCGAGCGCATCGACAACATCCTGCGTGACCTGCCCGATACGCTGGCGGCTGAAAAGAGCCGGCAGCCCGAGGAAGACGCCGGGGATGGCGACGCGGACAAAAGCGGCAAGAAATCTGATTGATGGACCAACAGCCCGCAAGGGCTGTTGTCTTATGGGGCGGTGCGCGGGTCGATCACGACCGCACCGTCGACCGCCGGACCTGCCGGCAGCGCCGCATGGCGCCGAGTGAAACCACGACATGGCACCCCGAATCACATTCCGTCGCCTGGACGGCATCCTGCTGCTCGACAAGCCGGGCGGCATGAGCTCCAACGCCGCGCTGCAGATCGCGCGGCGCCTGTACCGCGCCGAGAAGGGCGGCCACACCGGCAGCCTGGACCCGCTGGCCACCGGCCTGCTGCCGCTGTGCTTCGGCGAGGCCACCAAGATTGCCGGCCTGCTGCTGGGCTCGGCCAAGGCCTACGACGCCGAGGTGGTGCTGGGCCAGACCACCGATACCGACGATTCCGATGGCGCGGTGTTGCGCGAACGGCCGGTGCCGGCGATCAGCGCCGATGCGCTGGAGGCTGCGCTGGCACCGTTGAAAGGACGCATCCTGCAGCGCGCACCGATCTACTCCGCGCTCAAGCAGGGGGGCGAACCGCTGTACCTGAAGGCGCGCCGCGGCGAGGTCATCGAGGCCCCGGAGCGCCAGGTGGAGGTGCACGCCATCGAGGTGCTGGAGCAGCAACCGACCCGGCTGCGCCTGCGCGTGACCTGCGGTTCAGGCACCTATATCCGCAGCCTGGCCCGCGACCTTGGCGAGACGCTGGGCTGTGGAGCGCACATCGCCGGCCTGCGCCGGCTGTGGGTGGACCCCTTCCGCGACGCGCCGATGGTGTCCCTGGACACCCTGCGGACGTTGGTGGAGCAGGGCGACGAGGCGGCCATCGATGCCCTGTTGCTGCCGCTGGACGCCGGCTTGGCGCACTACCCGCGGGTTACCCTGGACGCTGAACAGACCCCGCGCTTCTGCGTGGGCCAGCGCCTGCGCGACCCGTCCTGGGCGCAGGGTACGGTCGTGGTGTACGGCCCGGACGAGGCCATCCAGGGCCTGGGCCAGGTCGACGAGAACGGCCGGCTGGGGCCGCAGCGGCGCTTCAACCTGGCCGGGCAGGGCTGACCCCGGCGCAGCCGGTCCTTGTCCCGGCGGGCTGCGCCCGTTACAATTTCGCGGCCTTTTCAGGCTTCCCGCGTTCTGCGGGTTCATCCTTTCGTTCACGGCGAGTCACGCGGTACGTCAATGGGACGTTTCTGCGGGCCACGCATCCAAGAGAAAACTGATATGTCGATCGACACCCAGAAGGTTATTGAAGACAACAAGCGCAGCGCCACCGACACCGGCTCCCCGGAAGTCCAGGTCGCCCTGCTGACCGCCCGCATCGAACTGCTGACCGGCCACTTCAAGACCCACAAGAAGGATCACCACAGCCGCCGCGGTCTGCTGCAGATGGTCAACCGCCGCCGCAGCCTGCTCGACTACCTGAAGAAGAAAGACGCTCCGCGTTACAAGGCCCTGATCGAAAAGCTCGGCCTGCGTCGCTAAGCAGGAATCCCAACCGCGGCGCAGGAATGCGCCGCGGTTTTGTTTTGGTAGTACCGCATCAAACGCCTGGGCCGGACAACCGGTCACCCGTCGGCGGCAAGGGTCGCCCGCGGTCCATTCGAAGAAAGCATCATCCCAAGGACATCCCCCGTGGCAAAAATCACCAAAACCTTCCAGTACGGCAAGCACACCGTCACGCTTGAGACCGGCGAAATCGCCCGCCAGGCCGGTGGCGCCGTCATCGTCAAGTTCGACGACACCGTGCTGCTGGTCTCCGCCGTGGCTGCCAAGAGCGCGCGTGAGGGCCAGGACTTCTTCCCCCTGACCTGTGACTACCAGGAGAAGTTCTACGCCGGTGGCCGTATCCCGGGTGGCTTCTTCAAGCGCGAAGGCCGTGCGACCGAGAAAGAGACGCTGATTTCGCGCCTGATCGATCGTCCGATCCGCCCGCTGTTCCCGGAAGACTACAAGAACGAAGTTCAGATCATCGCCACCGTGATGTCGCTGAACCCGGACATCGACGGCGACATCGCCGCGCTGATCGGCGCCTCGGCTGCACTGTCGCTGGCCGGTACCCCGTTCAAGGGTCCGATCGCCGCTGCCAAGGTGGGTTACAAGAACGGTGAATACATCCTCAACCCGACCGTGACCGAACTGAAGGATTCGGAGCTGGAACTGGTTGTCGCCGGTACCGCCAACGCCGTGCTGATGGTGGAATCCGAAGCCGCGCTGCTGTCCGAAGACGTGATGCTGGGCGCCGTGACCTTCGGTCACCGCGAAATGCAGAAGGTCATCAACGCGATCAACGAGCTGACCGTGGAAGCCGGCACCAAGCCGTCCACCTGGGTTGCCCCGGCCAAGAACGAGGTGCTGATCAGCGCCCTGCAGGAAGCCATCGGCCCGCGTCTGGGCGAAGCCTTCCAGGTGCGCGACAAGCTGCAGCGCCGCGACGCCATCTCGGCGATCAAGAAGGACGTGGTCGAGTCGCTGGCTGGCCGCGTGGCCGCTGAAGGCTGGAACCCGGCCGAGCTGTCGAAGGAATTCGGCGAGCTGGAATACAGCACCATGCGCAACTCGGTGCTGGACACCAAGGTCCGCATCGACGGCCGTGCGCTGGACACCGTCCGCCCGATCGCCGTGAAGACCGGCATCCTGCCGCGTACCCATGGTTCGTCGCTGTTCACCCGCGGTGAAACGCAGGCCATCGTGACCATCACGCTGGGCACCGCCCGCGACGGTCAGGTGATCGACGCCGTGTCCGGTGAGTACAAGGACAACTTCCTGTTCCATTACAACTTCCCCCCGTACTCGGTGGGTGAGACCGGCCGCATGATGGGCCCGAAGCGTCGCGAAATCGGCCACGGCCGCCTCGCCAAGCGCGGCGTGCTGGCAGTGATGCCGTCGCTGGAATCCTTCCCGTACACGATCCGCGTCGTGTCGGAAATCACCGAGTCGAACGGCTCCTCGTCGATGGCCTCGGTCTGCGGTTCCTCGCTGGCCCTGATGGACGCCGGCGTGCCGGTCAAGTCGCCGGTGGCCGGTATCGCCATGGGTCTGGTCAAGGAAGGCGAGCGCTTCGTCGTCCTGTCCGACATCCTGGGTGACGAAGATCACCTGGGCGACATGGACTTCAAGGTTGCCGGTACCGCTGAGGGCATCTCCGCCCTGCAGATGGACATCAAGATCGAAGGCATCACCGAAGAGATCATGAAGCAGGCTCTGCAGCAGGCCAAGGCTGGCCGTCTGCACATCCTGGGCGAAATGGCCCACGGCCTGACCGCTCCGCGCCAGGAGCTGTCGGACTACGCGCCGCGCCTGCTGACCATCAAGATCCACCCGGACAAGATCCGCGAAGTGATCGGCAAGGGTGGTTCGACCATCCAGGCCATCACCAAGGAAACCGGCACCCAGATCGACATCCAGGATGACGGCACCATCGTCATCGCGTCGGTCAATGCCATCGCTGCGCAGGCTGCCAAGGCCCGCATCGAGCAGATCACCTCGGACGTCGAGCCGGGTCGCATCTACGAAGGCAAGGTCGCCAAGATCATGGACTTCGGTGCGTTCGTCACCATCCTGCCGGGCAAGGACGGCCTGGTGCACGTGTCGCAGATCTCCAGCGACCGCGTCGAGAAGGTCGGCGACGTGCTGAAGGAAGGCGATGTGGTCAAGGTCAAGGTGCTGGAAGTCGACAAGCAGGGCCGTATCCGCCTGTCGATGAAGGCCGTCGAAGAAGGCGAAGGCGCCGTCGCCGAGTAATCGGCCGGGCCGGTGGCGCGGCAGGTGGGGACCGTTGGTCCTCACCCCTGCGCCTCACGCGTTCGAACAACAAAAAAGCGGGCTTCGGCCCGCTTTTTTGTGCCCGTCGTTGCGTAACCCGGCCGACGATACTCTCCAGGCAGGCGCCTACGCCTCGCTCTCGTCCTCATCGTCGCCCACCCCCCGCCACCACACCGTGCCTTCTTCCGGTGCACTCTCCTCGCACGGCGGGCTCTCGATCGCATCGACGCTGCGCCCCGGCCCCGCGGCCACCCAGTTGGCCAGCAGCCGCTCCACCGCCGCCTTGCCCTGCGCGCCGATGCCCAGGTTGCGTTCGACCTGCCAGTCATCGTTGCTGGCGCCGCCTTCATCGTGGTCGGTGTCGGCCGCATCGTCGCGGCGGTGGCCGACGCCATAGCTGCACCGCAGGCACAGCGTCACGATCGACGCGGTCCAGTCTTCCACGTAGCCGATGCCGGGCAGTTCGGCTGCCTGCAGTTCGTCGAGGTCATCGGCCGACGGGCAGCGGATGAAGGCCACGAAGGTACGGTGGTCCGAGCGCTGCAGGATCTGCAGGGCGTTGAACACCGGCACCATGCCGTCATCCAGCGCGCGCTCGCCGGTCTTGGCGCCGTCATGCAGCACGATGTCGAACAGCCGGTGGCCGGTTTCCGGCAGGGGCACGTTCAACAATCGCGCGCGCACCACATCGATGCGCCGTGCAAACACGGTCTCACCATTGCCCCAGGGATTGAGGCGGATGCTGACCAGTCCGAAATCGTGTTCGATCGGACCGTCGCCCTCGGGAATGCCGATGCCGCATCGGGTCCATTGCCGGCGCGCTTCGGCCCAGTCGCCCAGGGCGGTCGCGGCGATGCCGGCATTCCAGGCACTGGCGTCGTCGGCCGAGCCCTGCAGCGCCTGCGCGCGCAGGGCATGCTGCAGTGCGGCGGGCCAGTCGCGCAGGTACTTGTGGGCAAGGCCGCGCATGTAATGCAGGTACGGCACCTCGGGCGCCAGCGTGGTCAGTTCGCCGAACAGTGCACTGGCCTGCTTCAGCTGGCCGTGGTCGAAGGCATCGTAGGCGCGCGCTTCCAGCGCGTCCCTGGCGGCGGTGTCCGGTGCGGTGTCGCGTGGATCGGAAGTGTCGGTCATGTGCGCAGGATAGGCCGAATCCAGGCGCACCGTCGCCTGTCGCAGCGGCACGCCGTCGTGGAGCGACAGGACATCAGTGGGCCTTGCCCGGTGCCGCGATTGACCTGCGCGACACTGCGTTGGCAGATGCCGGCGGCGCGCGGGTGTCCGCTGGACGACTTCGCCGGACATCGGGTCAAAAGGCCTGCAGTACCGTCGTCGCACGCGTATGCATTTGCTAACGTGGCCCGGCCATCGACCCTTCTGGAGTCTGCATGTTCCGTCAGCGCCTTGCCGTTCTTGTCGCCTGCGCCGCCGCGGCGCTGTCGCTGGCCGCGTCCGCCGCCGAACCCCCGTCGAAGGTGATCGGGGCGTACTACCCGGGCGGCTCGGCCGAACGCTATCCGGTCGCGGACATACCGGCCGACACGCTCACCCATCTGTTCTACGCATTCGCCACCATCGACGCGGGCAGGTGCGTGGTGGGGCCGCAGGCGGACGCGCATTTCACGGCGCTGGCGGCGCTCAAGCGTGCGCATCCGAAGCTGCATACCCTGATCTCGATCGGCGGCTGGAACGCCGGCGGCTTCTCCGACGCGGCGTTGACGGCCGACAGCCGCGCGCGGTTTGTTGCGTCCTGCGTGGCGTTGTTCTTCGACACGCACCGCGGCAGTTTCGACGGCGTGGACATCGACTGGGAATTCCCGGTGTATGGCGGCCCGACCGACATCACCGACCGCCCGCAGGAC
>NZ_QAIW01000373.1:11422-18077 GCF_003061285.1 Stenotrophomonas sp. HMWF003
GCCGCAACATGACCCTGCTGGTGCAGGAATTCCGTCGCCAGCTCGATGCGGTCGGCACGCCCCGTGGCCAGCACCTGCTGCTGACCGCCGCGCTGCCGGCCGGTCGCGTGCAGACCGACGGCGCCTACGATCCTGCGCGCAGCTACGAGCTGAGGGAACTGGGCGAACGGCTCGATTTCATCAACCTGATGAGCTATGACATGGGCACCGGGTTCTCGGCGGTGTCCACCTTCAACGCACCGCTGCGTGAGGTGCCCGAGGATCCGTTGGGCCCGGCGCAGCGGCGGTGGAACAACGTGGAAGGCGCCGTGGCCTACTACCAGCAGCAGGGCGTGCCGGCCGGCAAACTGGTGCTGGGCGTGCCGTTCTACGGGCGCGGTTTCCGCGTCACTGCGGGCGACAACGATGGCCTGTACCAGCCTTACAGTGCGCCGTTCGACGCCGGCGACTGGCGGCGCATTCGCAGCGACTTCCTCGACACGCCCGGCTGGCAGCGGCACTGGCATCCGGTGGCGCAGAGCCCATGGCTGTACAACCCGACCGAACGGATCTTCATCAGCTATGAAGTCCCGACCTCGATCGGCCTGCGCGCCGCGTTCGCCCGGTCCGCCGCGCTGCGCGGGGTGTTCACCTGGGAGCTGACCGGCGACGACGCACAGGGCAGCCTGCTGGAGGCGATGGCCGCGCCGTTCCTGCCTTAGTCCAGGTAGTGCGACACCTCGATCAGGTTGCCATCCGGATCGCGGAAGTACACCGACAGGATCGGCCCGGTGGCGCCGGTGCGCTGCACCGGGCCGTCTTCCACGTCCACCTGCTGCGCCTGCAGGTGGGCCAGGATCTCGTCCATGCGGGCGTAGGTGATCAGGCACAGGTCCGCCGAACCGGGGGTGGGGCGCAGCGCCTTGGGTTCGAACTCGCGACCGTGCGCGTGCAGGTTGATCTTCTGCAGCCCGAAGCGCAGCGCCGTGCGCCCGGCGCCGAAGGTCTCCACGGCCATGCCCAGCACGCGCTGGTAGAAATCGCAGGTGGCGTCGATGTCGGCCACGGTGAGTACCAGGTGGTCGAGGCGGTCGATATGCAGGTCGGTCATGGCAATGCGGGAAGGCGGGGAAACCGGCACGTTACCGCCGCCACCGGCAATGCACGGTGAGCGGGGGGCCGCTGGATGGCGGGAGACCAACGGCACCTGCGGGGCGGTTGCGCGGTGCCCTATGCTTGGCCGCATGGAGACCGTGCGCCTGCTGGACCTGGACATCGACCGCACCCTGCAGCAGGTGCGGCGCGGTGATGCCGTCCTGCCGGTCAGCGGGCTGAGCTGGCGGCTGCTCGACTGCCTGCTGGCCCACGGCACCGACGTGGTGAGCTTCGACACCCTCGCCGGGCAGGTGTGGGCCCCGGCGGTGGTCGGCGAAGATGCGATCAGCCAGCGGGTGAAGCTGCTGCGCCAGGCGCTTGGCGATGACAGCCGCCGCCCACGGTATGTGCGCTCGGTCCGCGGCCGTGGTTACCAGCTGTGCGCGCCCGTGCAGCCGGTCTTGCACGACACGCCAGCGGGCCGTGCGCCTCGTGTGGCGCGGCGCTGGGGCTGGCGCGGGGCCACCGGCGTCGCCAGTGCAGTGATTGTCGTTGCGGCCGTGGCCGTCATCGCCTGGCCCACCGCCGCCCCGCGGTCGCCGGCCGACGCGCTGCTGCAACGTGCCGACCACTACGCCGGTATCGGCCAGGCCAGCAACAACGCGCGCGCCATCGCGCTGTACCGGCAGGCGCTGCAGGTGGATCCGGACCTGCCAGCCGCACGACGCGGGCTGGCACGTGCGCTGGCAGCCGAGACCTGCCTGTTCAATGGTCCCGCCGAGCGTGCGCAGCAGGCGCTGGTCGAAGCGGACCGGGTGCTGCGCGCCGCACCGGACGATGCCGCCGCACTCGCCGCGCGCGGGTATGCCCATGACTGCCTGGGGGCGATGCCGCGCGCGATCGCCGATTACCAGCGGGCGCTGCAGCGCGACCCGGACGATGAGCGCACGCGCGCCTCGCTGGCGTACCTGCAGCAGGAACAGGGCCACCTTGCACAGGCACTGCAGGCCAACCTCTCGCTGCGCGCGCCCGAACGCGTCCGCTTCCGTGAGGTGCAGGTCGCGCGCGAGCTGGAACTGCTCGGCTTCACCGACGCCGCTGCACGTCGCCACGAACGCAACTTCCAGCTGTTCCCCGATAACGTATTCGCCAACATCGCCTGGCCGCGCAGCCTGCTGCTCATGGGCGATGCGGACCGGGCACGGGCGGCGCTGCAGCAGGCGCTTGCGCGCGGTACGCCGCATCCGCAGTTGTTCCGCCTGCAGGGCGAGATGCTGCTGATGCAGGGCGACGCCGCGGGCGCGGCGCAGGCCTTCGAGCGCGGCCGGGAGCTGCGTCCGCAGCAGTCGATGGGGCAAACGCTGGCCGGCCTGTACGGCACCGTGCCGGCCACGCCGGCGTGGATCGCCGCGCAGCTGCAGGCGCAGGCCGGCGAGGCTGGCGATGGCTGGTCGGACATGGCCCTTGAACGCGCCCTGCTGCACCAGGCCGAGGGGAACACGGCGGCTGCCGTGGCCGACTTGCAGCGTGCGGTGGACGCGGGCTTCCGCGATGCCGCCTGGCTGCGCGCGACGCCGCTGTTCGCGCCGCTGCGCACGGCACCCGGGTGGCTACCGTTGCTGGCCCGGATCGAGGCGGATGTCGGTGCGCAGCGCGCGCAGGTCCTGGCCGCCGGGTGGCGGCCAGGCGATCTGGACGGGCTCAGTCCAGCGCGGGCAGCAGGAACCCGGTAAGGATGCGCCGCGACTGCGGGTGGGCGTAGCTGCGGTTGTAGGCCGTGCTGGTGATGACCGCCACCAGCTTCCTGTCCGGGATCACGAACACGTAGTTGCCGCCGTTGCCGGACATCGCCCACAGCGTCGTCTCCCGGCCCTGCACGGGCAGTTTCAGGCCCCACCACTGGTATCCGTAGTCGCTGCCATCGCCGGTGCTGGCCTGTGCGCTGAGCATCGCGGTCACGTAGTCGGCCGGGATCAGTGCCTTGCCCTGCCAACGCCCACCGGCCAGCACCAACTCGCCCAGGCGTGCCAGGTCCCGGCTGCGGTAGCGGGTGCCGCCGCCGCCCATGCCGATGCCTTCCGGCGAACGGTTCCACCGGCTGGCGGTGATCCCCAGCGGACGCTCCAGCGCCTGCGCGGCATAGTCGGCCAGCGGCCGCTTCGTGGCACGTTCCAGCACGGCGCCAAGCACGAACGAATTGGCCGTGCAGTAGGCGTGGGCACGCCCATGCGGACTGTCCTGCGGGGGCGTCATCCACGGCGCGAAACCTTTCACCGGCAGCGCCAGGGCGAAGTCCAGCCAGCGCTCGGTGACGTACATGCGCTCTTCGTTGCCGGCCGAGAACGCGTTCTCGTCGTCGCACTCCCACAGGCTGCTCATGGTGAGCAGGTCTTCAATCGTGGTCGCACGCAGGCGAGGATCGACCGGGTGGGTGGCAGTGAATTCGGGAAAGTAGTCGTAGACCCGCGCCTTCACCCCCGGCAGGTGGCCATCGCCGATGGCCGCGCCGACCAGCATCGCGGTGACGCTTTTACTGGCCGAACGCACATCATGCAGCGTGTCGGCGCTGGCTCCGTTGAAGTAGTGCTCGTAGGCGATTTGTCCGTCCACCAGCAGCAGCACGCTGGTGACCTGCTTGATGTCCTCGGTGGCGATGGCCGCTTCCAGGGCGGCCAGTGGGGCGGGATCCGGTGAGGGCGGCGCGGCCCGTCCCGCCAGTGGCAGGCAGGCGAGCCAGGACAGGATCAGGGCGGCGCATCGGTAGGAACGGGTGTGCATGGTCGGACTCCTCGAAGGGGAGCCCGACTACGCCACGGAGGCGACTGAAGTGCTGGAAGAACGCCTGAAGGTTTCTGAAAGCCCGCCCGCACAAGGGTCCGGCGGGCGAGGGCGCGGCGCACGGGGCGCCGCGTCGGCGGTCACGGCGCGGGCGCGGCCAGGGGCCGCGGTCGTGACCACACACTGTTCGGCTCGCCGTGGATCGCGCGCCGGCTGCTGGCGCGCGCCATCGCGGCAAACCCGATGGCCATGGCCAGCGCCACCCCGTCCACCCAGAACAGCGGCCAATAGCCGCGCAGCGCGCTGGTCCACAGCCACAGCCCGCTCATCGCGCCATGCACCAGCGGGATCAGCGCGGTGACGATCGCCGCGGCCCACAGCAGCTCCCGTGCGGCCTGCCACGGCGCGCGCAGCGCCGCCCACAGGGCGCAACCGCCCCAGACCAGGAAACAGATCCAGCGCATGCCCGCGTCGGCATGTGCGGGGGCCAGGTGTTCCAGCAGCTGCACGCCGACGAACGCGGCCGAAATGGCCACGCACAGACCGATGCACACCCCGACCGTAGCGCGCGCCATGTTGATCTGGGCGCGGCCCTGGGCCTGCTGGCGGCGCTTGCGCCGCGACTCGATCCACAGCAGGTTGCCCGAATAGAACAGGAAGGCGCCGCCCAGGCCCAGCGCGAAGTACAGCCAGGGCACCAGGGCGTTGCCGTACTCGCCGAAATGCAGTGCATAGGCGGCCGCCAGTGTGGCGTGGTTGGCGTCGCGCCGGCCCGGCAACTGGGTGTGCAGGACGTCGCCGGTGTTGGCGTCCAGCGCCACGGCACCCAGCGGGCCCAAGGACACCCCGCCGTCGCCGGTGATCTCGATCACTGCGTTGGCATCGCCGGCGTTGGCCAGCTTCAGGTAGGCCGGCTCGAAGCGCGCCTGGCCCTGGTCGTTGGCCACGGCGATCGCTCGGGCATGCAGCATGGCCAGGCTGCCGGCCCGGACCGGCTCGCCGGCGGCCGCGCGGATCGGCGCGGTATCCATCGCCGCCGGCAGCGCGGCCAGCAGCTTGCCGTCGTAGATCAGCGGGTTGAGCGCGGCCATCTGCAGGAACACCAGGCACAGCAGCGCGCCGGTCACCGCAAACAGCAGGTGGAACGGCAGGCTGAGCACGCCGATCACGTTGTGGGCGTCCTGCCACATCTGCTTCAGGTTGCGGCCCGGGCGCAGCGCGAACAGGTCGCCGACCAGCTTGGGCAGGTGGATCACCAGCCCGGACAGCAGCGCCAGGCCATACAGCAGGCTGACCACGCCCATCAGGTAGATGCCGGCCACCGGCAGGCCCAGGGTGTAGTGCAGTTCGTTGACCAGCTCGGCCAGCCCGGCCTGGGGTGGGGTAGGGCTGCCATCGAAGTGATCGGACCAGGCGAACAGCCAGGTGCCCCTGGCGTCCTGCCAATAGGCCACCGATTGCGGTGTTTCGGCGCCGGGGAAGGTCATGCCCAGGTGCTGGCGCGCTTCCGGGTGTCGGGCCAGTACGCCATCGAGCAGGCGCTGCGCATCGTCCAGGGTCTGCGCGGGCTGGGTCATCGCCTGGGGCGACTGCCACAGCGGCAGATCATGGTGGAACACGGTGATCGCGCCGGCATAGAACGCCACGAACAGCGCGAAGCCGGCTACCAGGCCAACCCAGGTATGCAGCGTGGTGAAGGTGCGCAGGGTGAGCGAACTGAATTTCATCGACGTTCCTTTACTGCACCAGGTGGGCGGCGCGCAGCAGCCACAACAGGGCAAAACCGGCCAGTGCGCTGGTGCCCAGCGCTGCCCAGGCACGCACGCCGCTGCGGAACGCGAAGGCCCACAGGGCGGCCAGCATCCAGAACGGAATGAAGGTGATCAGGCTGGGCACGATGGCGCTCTGCCACGGGCCGGGCGGCAGCCACGCCACCAGCCCGGCGCCCGCGGCGGCCACGAAGAACCCGGCCACCAGCCCGGCCAGCGCACGCGCCCACATCAGGGCCGCGCCTCACGCTCGGGGCGCGTCCAGGCGGCCAGGTAGGGCAGGATCAGCGCGGTCAGCATCCACCCGGCCAACGTCACGCACAGCCCGGTGGCCAGACCCAGCTGGCCCATCCACAGCCACAACGAGGTGGCGGCGGCCACCAGCCCGATCTGCCGGCCCAGCCGCCCGGCGCGGCGCAGCCGCGGCCAGCGGCAGTGCACGGACGCGGCATAGAAGGCCAGCGCCGAAAACGCAGACGCTGCGCCGGCGACGCCGCAGTACAGCAGGGCAAGCGTGTTGCCGCTCAGCACGGGACGCACGTTGGACGGGCAGCGGAGGCCATGGGGAAATCCTTGGGGGAAAGGCGGGGCCACGTGTCGCACGGCCCGCTGCGCATGGTAATCATTGCCGTTTTGGTCCGCCACAGCGGCGCGTTCAGGCGTCTGCCCGGGCGGTGCAGGCGCAAAAATCCGCGCGTTGGTTTAAGATCGGCAGGGTATCCATCCAGGCAACAAGGTGGCCCGCGCCCAGCGCCGGTCCAGCGTGCGACATGAGCACTACCATCGCCCACCGCTGAACGCTCCCGACGGCCCCTTGCAGGCGCCTTCGTGGCGCTTTTTTTATGGCCGAGCGGCGTGCTGCCGTTGCCTCTGTTCCACCTCCGATTCCCCGGCCTGCGTTGCAGGCCCATCAGAAAAAGCCCAGTCATGATCGCGATCACGCTTCCCGACGGCAGCCGCCGTGAGTTCGAAAACCCCGTCAGTGTCATGGACGTCGCCCAGTCGATCGGCGCCGGCCTGGCCAAGGCCACCAT
>NZ_QAIW01000373.1:18087-23687 GCF_003061285.1 Stenotrophomonas sp. HMWF003
CCGGTTCGGTCGACGGCGTGCTGGTCGATGCCAGCGACGTGATCGATCGCGACGCGACCCTGCGCATCATCACCGCCAAGGACGAGGAGGGCGTCGAGATCATCCGCCACTCCGCCGCCCACCTGGTCGGCCATGCGGTCAAGCAGCTGTACCCGGACGTCAAGATGGTGATCGGCCCGGTCATCGCCGAAGGCTTCTACTACGACATCTACTCCGAGCGCCCGTTTACCCCGGACGACATGGCCGCCATCGAAAAGCGCATGGGCGAGCTGATCGCGCAGGACTACGACGTCATCAAGAAGGTCACCCCGCGTGCGGAGGTCATCGAAATCTTCAAGGCGCGTGGCGAGGACTACAAGCTGCGCCTGATCGAGGACATGTCCCCGGACATCCAGGCCATGGGCATGTACTACCACCAGGAATACGTGGACATGTGCCGCGGCCCGCACGTGCCCAACACGCGCTTCCTGAAGGCCTTCAAGCTGACCCGCATTTCCGGCGCCTACTGGCGCGGCGACGCGCAGAACGAGCAGCTGCAGCGCGTCTATGGCACCGCCTGGGCCGACAAGAAGCAGCTCGATGCGTACATCAAGCGCATTGAAGAAGCGGAGATGCGTGACCACCGTCGCATCGGCAAGCAGCAGGACCTGTTCCACCTGCAGGAAGAGGCCCCGGGCCTGGTGTTCTGGCACCCGAAGGGCTGGGCGCTGTGGCAGGTGGTCGAGCAGTACATGCGCAAGGTGTACCGCAGCACCGGCTACGGCGAAGTGCGCTGCCCGCAGATCCTGGACGTGTCGCTGTGGCAGAAATCGGGCCATTGGGACAACTACCAGGACGCGATGTTCTTCACCGAGTCGGAGAAGCGTACCTATGCGCTCAAGCCGATGAACTGCCCCGGCCACGTGCAGGTGTTCAACCAGGGGCTGCACAGCTACCGCGATCTGCCGATCCGCTACGGTGAGTTTGGCGCCTGCCACCGCAACGAGCCCTCCGGCGCGCTGCACGGCATCCTGCGCGTGCGTGGCTTCACCCAGGACGACGGTCACGTGTTCTGCACCGAAGACCAGGTCGAGGCGGAAGTGACCGCGTTCCACCAGCAGGCGCTGGCGGTGTACCAGCACTTCGGCTTCGAGGAGATCCAGGTCAAGATCGCGCTGCGCCCCGAATCGCGCCTGGGCGATGACGCCACCTGGGACAAGGCAGAGGGCGCGCTGCGCTCGGCACTGGCCAGCTGCGGGGTGGAATGGCAGGAGCTGCCTGGCGAGGGCGCCTTCTACGGCCCGAAGATCGAGTACCACCTGAAGGACGCCATCGGCCGCACCTGGCAGCTGGGCACCATGCAGGTCGATTTCATGATGCCTGGCCGTCTGGGCGCTGAATACGTGGACGAAAACAGCCAGAAGAAGCATCCGGTGATGCTGCACCGGGCCATTGTCGGTTCGATGGAGCGTTTCCTGGGCATCCTGATCGAGCACCATGCCGGCCAGTTCCCGTCCTGGCTGGCCCCGACCCAGGTGGTGGTGGCCAATATCACCGATGCCCAGGCTGAATACGTGAGCGAAGTCCGGAAAACCCTTGCAGATCAAGGCTTCCGGGTAAACGCCGATTTGCGCAACGAGAAGATCGGTTATAAGATTCGCGAGCATACGCTGCAGCGGGTCCCGTACCTGCTGGTGGTTGGCGACCGTGAGAAGGAAAATGGCGCCGTGGCCGTGCGTACGCGCTCTGGCGAAGATCTGGGCAGCATGTCCGTCCAGGCCTTCATCGAGCGGTTGCAGGCAGAACAGTCCGTGTAAGAAAGTCCCGGCCCTGCGGATGATCCGCCAGGGGCCGGTTTGATTCCTCTGGGAGATTGCAATATCAGTACCCCTGACAACAAACAGAACCGCAAGAATCAGGAAATCCGGGTGCCGCGCGTACGCGTGATCGGCAGCGACGGAGAAATGATTGGCGTGTTGACGCGTGACGAAGCGCTGTCGATGGCCGAAGACGAAGGTCTGGACCTGGTCGAGATTCAGCCGCAGGCTGATCCGCCGGTGTGCAAGATCATGGACTTCGGCAAGTTCAAGTTCGAAGCGCAGAAGAAGGCCAACGAGGCCAAGAAGAAGACCAAGCAGGTCGAGATCAAGGAAGTGAAGTTCCGTCCGGTCACCGATGAAGGCGACTACCAGATCAAGCTGCGCAAGATGCGCGGTTTCCTGGAAGAGGGCGACAAGATCAAGGTCAACATCCGCTTCCGTGGCCGTGAAATGAGCCATCAGGAACTGGGTCGCGAAATGGCCAACCGGATCGAAGGTGATCTGGGTGAGGACATCGTGATCGAGTCCCGTCCGCGCCTTGAAGGCCGGCAGATGGTCATGATGATCGCGCCGAAGAAGAAGTAACCGGCCCTCGGGCCTGGCCCGAACCGGCGGAGGGTAGAGCCGACCGTTGGTCGGCTGCACAGCCCCCGTGGCAGAGGGTAGAGCCGACCGTTGGTCGGCTTCACCGCTCCGCGCACCACGCAGCAGGCGCCCACCGGCGCCTTCTGCCGTTTCCCGCGCGCGGCCGGGCACAACGCCGGCGCTCGCGCCCGTTCCGTTCAGGTTCGGCCGCCCCGCGGTAAACATTCGCCCAATCAACAGTTTGCAACCTCCCGTGTTCGCGGGCATAATGGGCGGCCCCGTTTTGCGGGGCGCTGTTTTGAACGGTTTCAGGCTCCGCAAGGGGCATGCTGTTTCAACGGCAACAGGACCGGCCTGGTTCCCATCGGGGATCCCGGGCTTACAAGCAGGCAAGGGCATGGACGGAAAGTGTGGCGCAGGCCACCGCCCTGGTCAGTGACAAAACATCATCAAGGACATTGCAATGCCCAAGATCAAAACCAACCGGGCGGCGGCCAAGCGTTTCCGCAAGACCGCCTCCGGCAAGTTCAAGGCTGGCCATGCCAACCGTAGCCACATCCTCACGAAGAAGTCGACCAAGCGGAAGCGCAATCTGCGTCAGACGAACCATGTTCGTGCAGAAGACGCAGGCCGTTTGAACCGTATGCTTCCCTACCTCTGAGGACTGACCCATGGCACGAGTAAAGCGTGGCGTACAGGCGCGTCGCCGCCACAAGAAAATTCTGACCCTGGCGAAGGGTTACTACAACGCTCGCCGCAAGGTCTTCCGCGTTGCCAAGCAGGCCGTGATCAAGGCACAGCAGTACGCCTACATCGGTCGTAAGCAGAAGAAGCGTAATTTCCGTTCGCTGTGGATCACCCGCATCAACGCGGCTGCCCGCATCAACGGCCTGAGCTACAGCCGTTTCATGAATGGCCTGCTCAAGTCCGGCATCACCCTGGACCGTAAGGTTCTGGCTGACATCGCCGTGCACGACGCAGCCGGTTTTGCTGCACTGGCCGAAAAGGCCAAGGGCGCGCTGGCGGCATAAGTCCATTCCCCCGCCGTTGCCGCAGTCGCGCAGCGGTGGTGGGTAAGGCAAATGCATGGGGAAGGGCGCAAGTCCTTCCCCATTCTTTTTTGTGTTGGCGGTGGCCCTCCCGGTGCCCCCGATCGACAGCGGTGGCGACGGGGGTCGGCCCGGCGCGTATCGCGATGGCATACCGACGCGAGGCTCCGGCTATCCATGAGTGACATCCAATCCCTGACCACCCAGGCACTGGCCGACGTGGCCGCTGCCAGCAGCCCCGATGCGCTGGAAGCCCTGCGCGTGGCACTGCTCGGCAAGAACGGCAGCATCACCGCCCAGCTCAAGCAGCTTGGCGCATTGCCGGCCGACGAGCGCAAGGCCGCCGGCGAAGCCATCAACCGTTCCCGCGACGCGCTCACCAGCGCGCTGGCCGAACGCAAGGCCGTGCTGGAAGACGCTGCGCTGGACGCGCGCCTGGCCGCCGAATCCATCGACATCACCCTGCCGGGACGCCGCGCGGATCGCGCCGGCCTGCATCCGGTCACCCGTACCCTGGAGCGCATCACCGAGATCTTCGGCCGGCTCGGGTATGAAGTGTCCGAAGGCCCGGAAATCGAAGACGACTGGCACAACTTCGAAGCGCTGAACTTCCCGCCGCACCACCCGGCGCGTGCAATGCACGACACCTTCTATTTCGGCGACGGCCGCCTGCTGCGCACGCACACCTCCGGGGTGCAGGTGCGCTACATGGGCGACCACGCGCCGCCGCTGCGCATGATCGCCGCCGGCAAGGTCTACCGCAGCGACAGCGACCAGACCCATTCGCCGATGTTCCACCAGGTCGAAGGCCTGCTGGTGGACGAGCATTCGACCTTCGCCGACCTCAAGGGCACCTTGTCCGAGTTCGTGCGCGCGTTCTTCGAGCGCGATTTCGAGATGCGCTTCCGTCCCAGCTACTTCCCCTTCGTCGAACCCGGCGCGGAAGTGGACATCGCCTGGCAGCAGCCCGACGGCAGCACCCGCTGGCTGGAAGTGCTCGGCTGCGGCATGGTCCACCCGAACGTGCTGCGCAACGTCGGCATTGATCCGGAACGCTACACCGGCTTTGCCTTCGGTATGGGCGTGGAGCGCTTTGCGATGCTGCGCTACGGCGTCAACGACCTGCGCGCGTTCTTTGAAAACGACGTGCGGTTCCTGAAGCAGTTCGCGTAACGCCGGTACTACCGGTGCAGCCGGGCAGCGCCCGGCTCTACGTCGCACCACCATTCATCACGGCCCAGGCGCATGCGCCGGGCCCACCAGGGTGACACCATGAAATTCTCTGAAAACTGGCTGCGCAGCCACGTTCCCACCTCGGTCTCGCGCGACGAACTCGGCGCGGTACTGACCGCCATCGGCCTGGAAGTGGAAGAGGTCACCGCGCTCGGCGTGGGCCTGGACCACGTGGTGGTGGCGCGCATCGTATCCGCCGAGCGCCATCCCGAAGCCGACCGCCTGCAGATCTGCCAGGTCGATGCCGGGCAGGGCGAGCACCTGCAGATCGTGTGCGGCGCGCCGAACGCGCGCCCGGGCCTGGTTGCGCCGCTGGCCATGATCGGCGCGCAGATCGGCGAGCTGAAGATCAAGCCGGCCAAGCTGCGCGGCGTGGACTCCAACGGCATGCTGTGCTCGGCCAAGGAACTGGGCCTGGACAGCGACGCCTCCGGCCTGTTCGAGCTGCCCGATGACGCGCCGGTCGGCCAGACCCTGGTCGAGTACCTCGGCCTGCCCGACGCCAGCATCGAGATCAAGCTGACTCCCAACCGCGCCGACTGCTTCAGCATCCGCGGCATCGCCTTCGACGTGGCCGCTGCATGCGCCAGCGAAGTGGTGCCGTTCGACGCGGCCCCGGTTGCGGCCGTGGGCACCCGTGAATTGACCGTCGACCTGGCCGCCGGCGCCGAAGCGCCGCGCTACGTGGGCCGTGTCATCGAGGGCATCAACGCCCGCGCCGCCACCCCGCTGTGGATGGCCGAGCGCCTGCGCCGCAGCGGCGTGCGTCCGGTGTCGCTGCTGGTGGACATCACCCAGTACGTGATGCTGGAACTGGGCCAGCCGATGCACGCCTTCGACCTGGGCACCCTGCAGGGCAGCATCGGCGTGCGTCGCTCGCGCGCCGATGCTGCCCTGCAGGGTGCCCAGGTCGAAGGCGTGCATCGGCTGGCCC
>NZ_QAIW01000373.1:23697-28220 GCF_003061285.1 Stenotrophomonas sp. HMWF003
AGGCGCTGAAGCTGCTCGATGGCCGCGATGCCGCGCTGGACGACAGCTTCCTGGTCATCACCGACGCCGATCGCCCGATCGCGCTGGCCGGCCTGATGGGCGGCTTCGACACCCGCGTCACCGACGACACCACCGCCGTGTTCCTGGAGGCCGCGCATTTCGCGCCCGCCGCGATCATGGGCCGTGGCCGCAAGCTGGGCCTGCACACCGACGCCGGGCACCGCTTCGAGCGCGGCGTCGACCCGGCCCTGCCGCGCACCGCGATCGAGTACGCCACCCGCCTGGTGCTGGACCTGGCCGGCGGCACGCCTGCGCCGGTGACCGAAGCGGTACGTGAGGCCGACCTGCCGGCGACCGCCAGCATCGGCCTGCGCCGCGCGCGCATTGCCCGCGTGCTCGGCATCCAGATCGCCGATGCCGACGTCGAGCGCATCCTGCGCGCGCTGGGCATGGACGTGGTCGCCCACGCCGACGGCTGGCAGGTGACCGCGCCGAGCCGCCGCTTCGACATCGCCATCGAAGAAGACCTGATCGAAGAGCTGGCCCGTATCCACGGCTATGAGCAGATCCCGACCACGCTGCCGGGCGGCGCCTCGCGCATCGCCATGCCCAGCGAGACCTGCCTGGACGACCTGAGCGTGCGCCGCCAGCTGGTGGCGCGCGACCTGCAGGAAACCATCAACTACGCCTTCGTCGATGCCGGCCTGCTCGGCCAGTGGCAGCTGCATGAAGACGTGGTGGCGCTGGCCAACCCGCTGTCGGCCGAACTGGCGGTGATGCGCCCGTCGCTGCTGCCGGGCCTGGTGGCCACGCTGGGCCGCAACGCCGCGCGCCAGCTTGGCCGGGTGCGCCTGTTCGAGCTGGGCCGCAGCTTCCACCCGCAGGCAGGCGAGGGCACCCCGGCACCGCTGGAGACCCAGCGCGTGGCCGCCGCCGTGTGTGGCGACGCCGACCCGCAGCAGTGGGGCCTGGCCACCCGCAAGGTCGATTTCCACGACCTCAAGGGTGACCTGGAATCGCTGGCCGCGGCCTCCGGCGCGGTGCTGACCTTCCAGCCCTCGCAGCGCCCCTACGGCCACCCGGCGCGTTCGGCCGAGGTGCTGCGCGATGGCGTCAGCCTGGGCTGGATCGGCCAGATCCACCCGCGCCTGGCCAAGGCCATGGACATCGACGTGGACGTGTTCGCCTTCGAACTGGACCTGGCCCCGCTGGCCGCCCGGCAGCTGCCGCGTGCGGCCGAGCTGTCGCGCTTCCCGTCGGTGCGCCGCGACCTGGCCTTCCTGGTGCCCGAGGCCGCCGCCTGGGCCGACCTGGAAGCCACCCTGCGCCGGGCCGTCGGGCCGCTGCTGCGGCAGGTGACCCTGTTCGACCGGTACGTCGGCCAGGGGGTCGAGCCGGGCTTCAAGAGTCTCGCTATGGGCTTGATTTTGCAGGACAAGTCGCGCACTCTGACGGACCGCGACGTGGAGTCGGTAGTGGCCGAGGCTGTCTCTGCCATGGAGCGTGAACACCACGCCCGGATCCGCGGTTGAGCGGGCAGCATGGGGGGTAGCAGGAATGGCATTGACCAAGGCTGAGATGGCCGAAAAGCTGTTCGACGAAGTGGGTCTGAACAAGCGCGAAGCCAAGGAATTTGTCGACGCGTTCTTCGATGTGTTGCGTGAGGCATTGGAACAGGGACGTCAGGTGAAGCTGTCCGGCTTCGGAAATTTCGACCTGCGGCGCAAGAACCAGCGCCCGGGTCGCAACCCGAAAACCGGCGAGGAAATTCCGATTTCCGCCCGTACGGTGGTCACCTTCCGTCCGGGCCAGAAGCTCAAGGAAAGGGTAGAGGCATATGCTGGATCCGGGCAGTAACCGCGAACTTCCGCCGATACCGGCAAAGCGCTACTTCACCATTGGTGAAGTCAGCGAGCTTTGCGATGTCAAACCGCACGTACTCCGCTACTGGGAAACCGAGTTTCCCAGCCTGGAGCCGGCCAAGCGCCGCGGCAACCGCCGCTACTACCAGCGCCACGACGTGCTGATGGTGCGCCAGATCCGCGGCCTGCTCTACGAGCAGGGCTACACCATCGGCGGCGCGCGCCTGCGCCTGGAAGGTGCCGGTGCCCGCGACGAATCGACGCTGAGCAACCAGATCATCAAGCAGACGCGGATGGAGCTGGAAGAAGTGCTGCAATTGCTTCGTCGCTGAACAAATTCTTCGATAAAACCGTTATACTCGTCGGCCCGCTGAGAGGCGGGGACAGTACCAGCATCATCGGGGCGTAGCGCAGCCTGGTAGCGCATCTGCCTGGGGGGCAGAGGGTCGTCGGTTCAAATCCGGCCGTCCCGACCATTGTTGGTAACAGATCAAGGGCTTGCACAGCGATGTGCGGGCCCTTTTTCGTTGTGCGTGCCCATGTCGAAGCGGACACGTTCGCGGGCAATGGCATGAACGAAGGCAGGGCGCGACGTCTCGCGTCCGATGCGGTGCATGGCACCGCAACCTGTTGCGCGGCGTGAGGCTTTGCCATCGCACGTTTCAGCACTTACCATAGGCCCACTCGTACTACCGCGGCTGCTGAACCCGGTACTCACGAGAAAACGACCATGGAAATGGAAAGAAACCGCGCCTGGCGCCGTTCGCAGGCCCGCAAGTGCGGCGGCGACCGCATTGCGCATGTCATGAAGTTCAAGCCCGAAAAGAACTGGAAGCTGCTGTATACCCGCCCGTGCAAGCTGATGCGTGCACGCCAGTTGGGCATCCACTATCCAATCCTCAGCACGCGCCAGTTGCTGGACCGGCAATGACCAATCTGCTGTTTGTCTGCAGCCGCAACCAGTTGCGCAGCCCTACCGGTGAAGCCGTCTGGCAGCCGCGTGCGGGATTCACGGCACGTTCGGCGGGCACCAGCCCGCATGCACGCAGACCCATCGGCCCAGCGGATATCCGCTGGGCCGATGTCATCTTCGTGATGGAGCCAAAGCACCAGCATCGGTTGCAGGCGACGTATGCGCGCCTGCTGGCTTACAAGCGGCTGCACTGCCTGGATATTCCCGATGACTACCGCTACATGGACCCGGCCCTGGTGGCGTTGCTCGACGACCGGGTGGCGCGGTATCTGGCCGGCGACGTTGCAGCGCGTTGATCCAGTGATAGCACGCGGTCAGTGGTTGCCAGCACCCGGCACCGGGTCGTCGTAGGTAAACCCGACCACGCACTCGCGCAACGCATCGATCTCGCCCGCGCCGCTCTCGACCAACCCACCGCCCAACGCCTGCAGCCAGTAGCCGTCGGCCGCCAGCCGTGCCACGCGCAGCCGCGGGGCGGCACGTTCGTCAGGCACCTGGGCCAGGCGGTCATCCAGCCAGTGTCGCCACAGCGCGGCGAACGCCGGTTCCACCAACGCACTCAGCGAGAAGCGCGCCCAGTTGGCGTCCTCGGCATGCATCGCCTCGAAGGTGGCGCGGACGTAGGCGCGGGTGAAGCGACCGTGCGGCACCGGATCCGTCGCGACAAGCACATCCAGCGCATCCCCGAAGCGTGCCAGGCACTCGGCATACGCCGCTTCCAGCAGGTCCTGGCGGTTGGCGAAGTGGTGGAACAGGGCGCCCTTGCTGACCCCGGCGCGTGCGGCCACCGAGAGCACCGTGACGTTGCCCACCCCGTGCACCCTGGCTTCCTGCACCGCTGCATCAAGCAGCGCGGCGCGTACCAGCGCCGGCTGCCGGCGTCGTCGGGTGGCGTCCATCAGTGTGCCGCCGCTTTGGAAAACGCGTTGATCATGACCACCCCGCCGACGATCATCGCCACCCCGGTGATGGCCTGCCAATCCAGGCTCTGCTTGAACACTGTCACGCTGATGATCAGGGTGAGCACGATGCCCACGCCGCCCCAGATTGCATAGGCGATGCCCAGCGGCAGCGCCTTCAGCGCATGGCTGAGCAGGTAGAAGGACACCACGTAGCACAGCGCCATGGTCAGCGTGGGGCCCAGTTTGGTGAACTGTGCGGTCTTCTGCAGCAGCATGGTGCCGGTGACTTCGGCGACGATCGCGCCGGACAGGAACAGATACGCGGTGAGGAGGGGGGACATGGCTTCTTCCAGGTTGGATACCGACCGGGCGGTATGTTACTTGCCGGAACCGTGAACGGAATCTGACTGACATCCGCCAAAGCCACCTGGGGGCGCGAGCCACACCGCGCTGCTGCCGCGCGGCACGGAGTGGGTTTGCGGCTACCATGGCGCATGAACCCCACCCCCGGTAACCCGAGCGCCCCCCGGCTGCTCGGTTTTGACGTGCCTGGCTTGCAGGCCACGGTCGACCACGCGGAAGACGAGGC
The DNA here is from genome assembly GCF_003061285.1 of Stenotrophomonas sp. HMWF003. Lineage (NCBI taxonomy): Bacteria > Pseudomonadati > Pseudomonadota > Gammaproteobacteria > Lysobacterales > Lysobacteraceae > Stenotrophomonas > Stenotrophomonas sp. HMWF003. The sequence continues at coordinate 28,024 of NZ_QAIW01000373.1, forward strand.
CATCGTCGCCCTGCTCGACGTGGCCCCCTCGGCCCGCTGGCTGCAGGTCTTCCATCGCCGCGTCGATGCCTTGAAGGGCGAACTGGGGCTGGCGGGCGTGCAGATGGACGGCCGCACCATCCGCTTCTACGGGTCCGTGGCCGACAGCCGGCGCCTGGCCAATGAGATTGCCGGGTTGATCAAGGACATCGCGCAGG
>NZ_QAIW01000373.1:28230-29018 GCF_003061285.1 Stenotrophomonas sp. HMWF003
CTTTCATCACCAGCGTCGAGGTCAGCCGCTGCACGCCGGGTAGCGCGGACAGGTGCTCGTCGTAGAGCAGGCGGAAGGCGGGCAGGTCGCGGGTGACCACATGCAGCAGGTAGTCCGGGTCGCCGAACAGGCGCTGCGCCTGCAGTACCTGCGGCACCTCGGCCACGGCCTGCTCGAAGGCTTCCACTGCGCGCCGGTCGCCGTCGCGCAGGGTGATGAACACCAGGGTCGAGAACTTCAGTCCCAACGCGGCGGGGTCGAGCTCGGCGCGGTAGCCCCGGATCGCGCCCGACTGTTCCAGCGCCCGCACGCGGCGGTGGCACGGCGAGATGCTCAGGCCGATCCGTTCGGCCAGCTCGGTGACGGTGAGCCGCCCATCTTTCTGCAGCTCGGCAAGAATCCGGCGGTCGGTGTCATCCATGCGCAAGAGTTTCCCTCTGTGGCGTGCTACTTGGCAACTAATTGGAAGCACATTCCAGTGATGCGGGAATATTCTTCTGTCTGGCCAGCAGATCGCGGCACGACCGCACGTGACCCCATGCAACCCACTACCGTGGCCGCCTTCTGGGCGGTGTCGATCCTGCTGGTGCTCACCCCGGGCGCGGACTGGGCGCACGTGATCGCGGCGGGGTTGCGCGGGCGGGTGGTGGTGCCGGCGGTGGCCGGGCTGCTGTCCGGTCATCTGCTGATGATCGCGCTGGTAGCGGCCGGCGTTGGCGCGGTGCTGGCCCGCTTCCCGGTGGCGCTGCACGCGCTCACCCTGGCCGGCGCGCTATACCTGCTGTGGC
>NZ_QAIW01000373.1:29028-34668 GCF_003061285.1 Stenotrophomonas sp. HMWF003
CTGCGCCCGAAACCGGCGGCACGCATGCGGCGCCGGGCTGGCGGCACTGGGCGGTGCGCGGCGCCTGCGTGAGCGGGCTGAATCCCAAGGTGATGCTGCTGTTCCTGGCGCTGCTGCCGCAGTTCATTTCGGCCGGCGCGCACTGGGCGATGCCGGTGCAGATCCTGGCGCTGGGCCTGGTGCATATCACCAGTTGCGCGCTGGTGTACCTGGCCATCGGCTTCGGTGCCGGCGCGCTGCTGCGTAGCCGACCACGTGCGGCGCGCATGGTCGGCCGCATTTCCGGTGCGGCAATGGTGATCATCGCCGTGCTGTTGCTGTGCCGAACCACTACGATCTGATCCCCCTCATGAAACAAGGACATGCCATGACCGAACAGCCTCATCCGTACGCGACCTCCCCCAGCCCATTGGCGCAGGCAAAGCGCGTGCGCATTCCGCACCTGCAGGAGATGAAGGCACGCGGCGAGAAGTGGGCCATGCTCACTGCCTACGATATGTACACCGCGGCGATCTTCGAAGACGCCGGCATTCCGGTGCTGCTGATCGGCGATTCGGCGTCCAACAACGTGCTGGGCAACGACAGCCTGCTGCCGATCACCGTGGATGAGCTGATGCCGCTGGTACGCGCGGTAAGCCGCTGCACAAGGCGCCCCCTGGTGATCGCCGACCTGCCGTTCGGCTCCTACCAGGCGTCACCGGAGCAGTGCTTCCACACGGCGGTGCGCTTCATGAAGGAAGGCGGGGCGCACGCGGTCAAGCTGGAAGGCGGGATCGAGATGGTGCCGCAGGTGCGCAAGCTGGTCAGCTCGGGCATTCCGGTGATGGCGCATATCGGGTTCACGCCGCAGTCGGAGCATCAGCTGGGCGGGTTCCGCGTCCAGGGCCGTGGCGACAATGGCCCGGTGCTGGTGGAAGCGGCGCGCGCGCTGGAAGCGGCCGGTGCGTTCGCGGTGTTGATCGAGATGGTGCCTGCCGATGTGGCGGCGCAGATCACCGCCGCGGTATCGGTGCCCACGGTGGGCATCGGCGCGGGCAGCGACTGCGATGCGCAGGTGCTGGTCTGGCAGGACATGGCCGGGCTGCGCACGGGGCAGCTGCCGCGCTTCGTCAAGCAGTACGCCGACATGCATGGCCTGCTGCACAAGGCGGCCAGCGAGTTCGCCGCGGATGTGGAAGCAGGGGTCTTCCCGGGGCCGGAACACGCGTTCCAGTCGTAACCGGCCAGGGCAGGGGTGCGCGCCCGTATCAGCTCAGGGCGCGCAGCACTTCTTCGATCAGAACCACATAACAGGCCACGAAGTAGAACTTCAGCAGGGCCGGATGTTGCTTGGTGAGGAGTGCGCGCATGTGCGTGACGGGGCTGGTTGGACGCCTTGATTGTGACGGAGGTGTGAATTTGTGGCAATGATCACAAATTAAATCCGCTTAGCTAGATGAGGGAAGCTGAGGGCGGTGCATGAATAATCATCCAAGTAGTTGATTATTTGGATGTTTTTCATGCATATGCAGGTCTGGCGGGTACCGCGATCGCCAAGCCAACACTCTCCCAACGGTCCCCAGCGGGGACCAAAGCGCTCAGCGCCGGTCCATCCACGTGCCCAGCAGGCGACGCAGCACGACCGCCGCCACCGTCACCGGCACCCCGATGGGCCATTGCAGCAGGAACAGCCCGGCCGTGATCTCCCACGTGGTCCAGGTGGTGCCGAACACCTGTGCGTCGGGCGGCCCCAGCCGGATGACCACGAGCGTGGCCACGGCGAAGGCCAGGTCCTGCCAGCGCGAGGGGCGTCGTGCGCCCGCACGCCTGCAGAGCACCAACACGGGAATTACCACCAGGCTGGCCAGCAGCGCGTGGATCCACACGTCGCCGCGCGTGTAGTCGTAGGGAATCGACGGCCAGGCCCATCCGAACCGTTCTGTCTGGAGCTGGGCGGTGAGCACGCACGCAAAGGTGATCGAGGCGGCCAGCAGCACCCCGAGATCGAGGCACGCATGCAGCAGGGGGCGAGGGGGATCGGATGCGGCTACGGCAGGGGAGAGCGACATGGCGGTACTGCACGACGAGGTGGGCAATCTCAGCAGATTCCGCCCGGTTTGTCGCTATCGGCTGCGACTTGCCCGCAGGCGTCACGTAGAGTGAAGCGTTCGCAAAAAACACGACGGAGACAGGATGATCAGGATACTGCTGGAGACGGATCGGGACGAGGCCAGCGCAGTGTGCATGCGCGCGTTTCTCACGGCAGTGGCGCCTTCGCTGTCATCGACCGGCGTGGAAACGTTCGGGACGATCGCGGCAGCAGACGGCTTCGCGCAGCGCTCGGGGCCGGACAGCCTGCAGGTGGTATACGACGCTGGCGGCGTGATCAAGGGCGTGGCCGAACTGAAGGAGCGCCGCCATGTGGCATTGCTGTTCGTTGATCCGGCATGTCAGCGGCAAGGCGTGGGTGAGGCATTGCTCGCCGCAGTGATTGCGCAAGCGTGCAGCGAGGTGGTCACGGTGAATGCGTCGCTGTCGTCGGTGGCGTTCTACCAGCGCCATGGTTTTGCGTGCAGTGGCGAGGTGGGTGAGTCTGCAGGGCTGATCTATCAGCCGATGACGCGCAGCGTGCCCCACGCAGTGGACGCCACGCTCGCGGCGCACTGATCGCCGCGGCGCAGACTTCACGCCGCTCGCGCGTGTCGTTCACGAGGGACGGACAGCGGCATCGCTAGGTTGGAGGCCTGTCAGTCATCCCGGTTTGCGGGTAAGGATCATCATGATCAAGTGGGCCATCATCTTCGCCGTCATCGGCCTCATTGCCGGTGCACTCGGCTTCGCCGGCATCGGCGGCGCTGCGATCGGCGTGGCGAAATTCCTGTTCTGGGCCGGCATCATCATCGCCGTGGTGCTGTTCGTGCTCGGCATGACCATCGCCAAGAAGGTCACCTGACCGCAGGGTGGTATCGGATTGAAATGCAGACGCCTGCGCAGTGATGCGCAGGCGTTTTTGTTTGGGCGGTGCGCCGCCGGCATGCGATGGAACGTCCGGGTGTCACAAGGTGGCGTTCGGTTGCACGGGTGGCCACATGCGGTGCGTGTCTGTACGTCGGCACGGGTCGCGTGCAGCCGCCCGTGGGGTGGCTCTACCCTGAGCGAGTAGTTGCATTGGCGCGGGCCTTACTGGAAGAAGAACGACACGCCCAGGCCGGCCTGCAGGTCCGGGCTTCTGTTGTCCAGGCCGACGTCGAACGAGGCATCCAGCTGTACGGTGCGGGCCACCATCCAGGTGACGCCTGCCCCGGCGATGGCGGTGGAGGCTTCGCCTTCGGTGTGGGTGAAACCGGCTTCCAGGTAGCTGCTCACGGTGTCGGTCAACGCCACGCTGACGCTCGGTGACCAGGTGAATTCGTCCGCGCCGGCACCGCGGATGGCGTTGCCATACAACGCCGCGCTCCAACGATCATTGAGGGTGTATTCGTAGCTGGCGCCGAGCGCGTACTGGGTGCCGCCTTCACTGAAATCGCGCGCACCGGTGGCGAAGGTGGTGCTGGCCAGCAGCGCCCAGGCATGCTTGTCCGAGGCGCTGGGCAGGGCGATCTTGACGGCAACGCCGCTGTCGCCGCCGCCGTTGCTGCTGCTGGCCGAGCTGTTCCGCGGCTTTACCTGCAGGTGGTTGAACGGCGTACTGAAGGCCTGCAGTTCCACATGCTCGGCCAGGCCGATACGCAGATTGAGGTCGCTGCTGTAGTGGGTGGAGCGGGTCCCGTCGCCATCGCGAACGCGCTCCAGGCTCGGCAGGCCCCACTCCAGCGCGACGCTGCCGCGCGGCAAGGTGCTCGGCGAGAAGCCGATACCGGGGCGATCAAAGGCTGGCGTGTCATCGTCGTCCTGGGCCAGGGCAGGGGAGGCGATCAACAACAGGGCAAGGGCAACAGGCAGGCGCATCGTGCAATCTCCGGGCTGCGGTGCAGCATCGGCAGAGTGTGCCGCAAGCCTCCGTGATGAGTCAGTACCCGCCGTAGCAATCAGCCGTCGGCGCGGGTCAGTGCCAGCAGCCCCTCAAGCAGGCGGTCGGCGCGGGGGCGGCCGTCGGCATCGATCGGGTTGGCCAGCGACTGCAACCAGAAACCGTGCGCCGCACGCCGCGCGGCAGTGAGCCGGTGGTCGCTGCCTTCGCCGGGATGCAGCAGCAGCTGGCCCTGTATCCAGCGCTTGAGTGCCTGGGCGATTTCCGGATCGGGGCGGCCGCGTGGCGCGCCGGGACCGGGGTCGCTGGGCGCCAGGCAGGCACGGAAGACCGCGGTGACGTACGCACGCGAGAAGCGCCCATGCGCCACCGGGTCGTCGGCGATCAGGGCCTGCACGGCGCGGTCGAAATCAACCAGGGCCTGGGCCAGCAACGGGTCTTCGTCACCGTCGTGGGCGCTCAACATCGGAAAGGGGCGGCTCATGCGGGCTCCGGGAGCAGGGTCGGAAAGGCGGGGAGGATCCGGCTCAGTGCGGTACCCGTGCCTGCGGCAGGCGCGGTGCGGCCGCGCCGGGCTGCAGCAGCAGGGCGTTCAACAGCGCGATGACCCGTTCGCCCTGGCCATCGCAGGCCAGTTCGAAGGTGGTCTGCCCGCCAAGCGAGGGCAGCGGCGTGTGCAGGATCCACTCCAGCACCGCGCTGCGATCCGGTTCGATACGCAGGGCTACATCGGCAACACGACGGACGATTCCCTGGCGCATGATCAGAATCCGTAGCTGAGCGAAAGTGCGGCCGAGTCCATATGGTCGCCGGTGGTCATCGGGCTGTCCTTGACCGCATCGGACAGCCGCGTGCGGCGCAGCGATGCCGTGGCGGTCCAGTGCGGGCCGAGCGGTAACACCGCGGTCAGGTCGGCGTAGGGCGACACCCCGCTGCCGGCGCGGTAGCGCGCCAGGCCACTGCGGCGCGCTTCGTCGTCGCTGACACCGAAGTAATAGTCGTTGAGTCCCTTGCCGGCGTAGTTCAGGCCAACGCCAGGCACCAGCGTGACCCGGCCGACCGGCAGCGGGTAGGCGTACTTGGCATCGGCGGCGACGCCTCCACCGTGGCCGCTGACTTCGGCCTGCACGTTGCCCTGCAGCAGGCCCCACGGCGCGGTATGCCGCACCGCTACCCCGGCCATCGCCGAGAAGCCGCGGTTGGACAGCTGGCGCAGCTGCGGGTCGTGGCTGTCCTTGCGCTTGAAACGCATCATGTACGGCGAGGCCATCAGCGACACTTCGGTGCTGTCGCTGTCCAGCAGCTTGTAGCCGAAGCTGCCGCCGCGGAAGTGGAACTTCCTGCCTTCGTAGCTGATGATCGGCGCGCCCACGGTGTCGGTCTTGTAGCCGGTGTAGGGCGACTTCAGCGCAACCACGGCCACGCCAAGGCTGCTGCGCGGCTTGGCACCCGGTGCCTGGGCAAACGCGCTGCCGGCCACCAGCCATGCCGCGGTCGCCAGCAGGACGGCGGCGATGCCCGGGCACAGCGACTGCCGGGTGGTGTCATGACCAACAAGACCGCCGTTGCCGGCCGGGGGAGAATCTTCCTTGCAACGCTCGCGCATGTACCTGCCACACTGGGAATGCCAAGCGGCCATGGTGCCGTGCCTACATTGTCGGAACGTTGCGCCGGGCCGCGCGGTACCATCG
>NZ_QAIW01000038.1:0-5566 GCF_003061285.1 Stenotrophomonas sp. HMWF003
CATCACAGCCGCCAGGCCAAGGCAGGACAGGCGGTGCACGGTGAGCGCGCTCATACCTGCATCGGCATCATGTTCTGGGTGGCGTTGTGCATGACCCACAACGACCCGGCGACGACAATGGCGATCAGGAACGCCGTGCACAGGAAGATGCCGGTGTTCTCGCGCTGGCTGCGGCCCGCGCCGATGTGCAGGAACAGCACCAGCTGCGCCACCAGCTGCACCACGCACAGCACCACGATGGCGGTCAGGCGCAGCGGCTGCGGCACCCACCCGCCCATCACCACGCCAAACGAGGCACCGGTGAGCACCAGGCACAGCAGCAGGCCGATGATGTAGCCCTTGAGGGTGGCGTGGCCGCCACCGTGATCGGTTTCAGAAGCGCTCGGGCTCATACGAACTCCCGCAGGTAGACGAAGGTGAAGACACAGATCCAGATCAGGTCCAGGAAGTGCCAGAACAGGCTCAGGCAGGCCAGGCGGCGGCGGACGATGCCGTCCAGGCCGAACTTCAGCACCTGGTGGATCATGATCGCCAGCCACAGCAGGCCGAAGGTGACGTGCAGGCCATGGGTGGCCACCAGGGTGAAGTACGCCGACAGGTAGGCGCTCACGTCCGGGGTGGCGCCTTCATGGATCAGTTCGGCGAACTCATACAGCTCCATGCCGATGAACACCGCGCCGAGCAGCCCGGTGGTGGCCAGCCAGCCCACCACCTGGTTGCGCTTGTTGGCCTGCAGACCCAGCATCGCCAGGCCGAAGGTGAAGCTGCTCAGCAGCAGCACCACCGTTTCAGACAGCACGAAGCCCAGCTTGAACAGCTCCTTGCCCGACGGGCCGTCGGCGGTGCCGTTGAGCAGCACTCCGAAGGTGGCAAACAGCACCGCGAAGATCAGGCAGTCGCCCATCAGGTACATCCAGAACCCGACGACGGTCTTGCTGCCGTCGTCGTGGTGCTCGTGGGCGTGGTCATGATGACCGGCCGCGAGCTGCCCGTGCTGCGAAGCAGCGGTCAGGGTATCGCCGCTCATGCCTTGGCTCCTTCCATCTGCGCGAAATGCGCGTCTTCGATGCGCTTCACCTCGGCGGCGGGCACGTAATAGTCCACGTCACGGTCGTAGGAGCGCAGCACGAAGGTGGCGATCACACCGACCAGGCCAATCGCCGCCAGCACCCACATGTGCCAGACCAGGGCAAAGCACAGCACCAGGCTGAACACCGAGATCACCACCCCGGCGCCGGTGTTGCGCGGCATGTGGATGTCTTCGTAATGGTCCGGGCGCTGCCACGCGGTACCGCGCTGCTTGTCGTCCCAATGCTGCTCCAGCGAGGTGATGACCGGCGTCCTGGCGAAGTTGTAGAACGGCGGCGGCGAGGACGTGGCCCATTCCAGGCTGCGCGCGTTCCACGGGTCGCCGGTCAGGTCCAGGTTGGCCTTGCGGTCGCGCACGCTCACGTAGAACTGGATGAACATCGCCGCGATGCCGGCGGCAATGACCAGCGCGCCGATGGCCGCCACGATCAACCAGGGCTGCCAGCCTTCCACCGCGTAGTGGTTCATGCGGCGGGTCATGCCCTTGAAGCCGAGCACGTACAGCGGCATGAAGGCCAGGTAGAAGCCCACCAGCCAGCACCAGAACGAGACCTTGCCCCAGCGCTCGTTGAGGGTGAAGCCGAACGCCTTCGGGAACCAGAAGGTGATCCCGGCCAGGCAGCCGAACACCACGCCGCCGATGATCACGTTGTGGAAGTGCGCGATCAGGAACAGGCTGTTGTGCAGCACGAAGTCCGCACCCGGGATGGCCAGCATCACGCCGGTCATGCCACCCAGCGCGAAGGTGACCATGAAGCCGATCGTCCACATCGTCGAGGAGTGGTAGCGGATGCGGCCGCGGTACATGGTGAACAGCCAGTTGAACAGCTTCACCCCGGTGGGGATGGAGATGATCGAGGTCATGATGCCGAAGAAGGCATTCACGTTGGCGCCCGAGCCCATGGTGAAGAAGTGGTGCAGCCAGACGAAGAACGACAGCACGCCGATCGAACAGGTCGCGTACACCATCGAGCGGTAGCCGAACAGCGGCTTGCCCGAGAACGTGGCGATGATCTCCGAGAACGCGCCGAAGCACGGCAGGATCAGCACGTAGACTTCCGGGTGGCCCCAGATCCAGATCAGGTTGACGTACATCATGGCGTTGCCGCCGGCATCATTGGTGAAGAAGTGCATGCCGAAGTAGCGGTCCATGGTCAGCAGCGCCAGGGTCGCGGTCAGCACCGGGAAGATCGCCACGATCAGGATGTTGGTGATCAGCGCGGTCCAGGTGAACACCGGCATCTTCATCAGGTCCATGCCCGGCGCACGCATCTTGAGGATGGTGACGATGAAGTTCAGACCGGTGAGCGTGGTGCCGATACCGGAGACCTGCAGCGACCAGATGTAGTAGTCCACGCCGACCGTGGGGCTGTACTCGATCCCCGACAGCGGCGGATAGGCCACCCAGCCGGTCGCGGCGAAGTCGCCCACGAACATCGACAGCATCACCAGCACCGCGCCCACCGCCGACAGCCAGAAGCTGAGCGAGTTGACGAACGGGAAGGCGACGTCGCGCGCGCCGATCTGCAACGGCACCACCAGGTTCATCAGGCCCACGATGAGCGGGGTTGCCACGAAGAAGATCATGATCACGCCATGCGCGGTGAAGATCTGGTCGTAGTGTTCCGGCGGCAGGTAGCCGGCCGCGTCATTGGCCGCGATCGCCTGCTGGGCGCGCATCATCAGCGCATCGGCAAAGCCGCGCACCAGCATGACCAGCGCCAGCAGGATGTACATCACGCCGATCTTCTTGTGGTCCACCGAGGTGATCCACTCGGTCCAGATGTAGCCCCATTTCTTGTAGTAGGTGATCGCCGCGACGATCGCCGCGCCGAGCAGCAGCGAGCCTGCCAGCGCCGACATGATGATCGGGTCGTGGTAGGGAATTGCTTCGAGGTTCAACTTTCCAAGCACAATCAGTTCTCCGCGGTACGGCTGGCAGGCGCGGCCAGGCTCAACGTCTGGGGGGTGGCCCCGGGCTCTTCGCCCGGCAGGCAGATTTCGTCATCGGCCATGCCGTGGTACCGGGCGACGATGCTGTCGAACAGGCCGGTATCCACGCCGCTGAAGCGTTGCAGTGGTGCGCCATGGGTGGGCACTTCAAGCGCCGCCAGGCGCGTGGCACCGAGGTGGTCGTTGCTGCTGCGGGCCTGGTCCAGCCAGAGCTTGAAGTCGGCATCGGTCACGACCCGGGCCGGGAACTTCATGTCCGAGAAGCCCGAGCCGCTGTAGGCCGACGACATCCCGGCGTAGGTGCCCGGGGTATGGCCGATCAGGTGCAGGCGCGTCTGCATGGCGGGCATGGTGTAGACCATGCTGCCCAGCTGCGGCACGAAGAAGGCGTTCATCATCGACTCGGAGGTGAGCTTGAAGGCCACCGGCGTGTCCACCGGCATCACCAGTTCGTTGATCGTGGCCACGTTGTAGTCGGGGTAGATGAACAACCACTTCCAGTTCAACGACACCACTTCCACGCGCAGCGGCGCCTTGTCCGATGCGATCGGCTTGTAGGGGTCCAGCGCGTGCGTGCTCTTCCAGATCAGCACGGCCAGAACTACGATGATCAGACACGGAATGGTCCAGATCACCACCTCGATGGCGGTGGAATGCGACCAGTCCGGGGCGTAGGTGGCCTTGGTGTTGGAGGCGCGGTAGCGCCAGGCGAAGTACAGCGTGAGAATGATCACCGGGATCACCACCAGCAGCATCAGGCCGGTGCACACCAGGATCAGCTGCATCTCCTGTTCGGCGATGCTGCCCATGGGATTGAACAGTTCCAGGTTCTTGCACCCGGTGAGCAACGGCAGCAGCGCTGCCAGTCCGAACCAGCGTCCGGCGCGGGCTGCACCGGCCATGGCGGCGCGGCGAGCGGTGTGTGTAGCGGGGTTCATGCGGGTCGGCCCTTCCAACGCAGTGCCGGGCCGGGCGGCCCGGATCATGAAAAGTGGCGAACACCCCCCTGCATGACCGATATGCATGGGGGGTGCCCGCCGCAGCCGCGTACGTTAGGCAACGACATGATCCATACATGATGCGACACACTGTCGCAGGGCCGCGCGCACCCGGGCGTAAGATGCGCCGATGCAGTGGAACACTCTCATCGCCGACGGCCACGGGCCGGTCTACCTGCGCATCGTGCAGGCCCTGGAGCGCGCGGTCTGGTCCGGCGCGCTGCGGCCCGGCCAGCGCCTGCCGGCGCAGCGCGTGCTGGCCAACGACCTGGGCGTGGACCTGACCACGGTCACCCGTGCGTTCACGGAGGCACGCAAGCGCGGCCTGATCGACGCACGCGGCCCGCAGGGTACGTTCGTCGCCCCGCCGCAGGTGGAGCTGGCGCAGCTGGTGGACCTGAGCATGAACCTGCCGCCCAGCCCCGGCGGCGGACAGGTGGCCGACATGCTGCAGCGTGGGCTGGCCACCGTGCTCAGCCGCAGCGACGCCAGCAACCTGATGACCTACCACGTCGGCGGTGGCAGCCGCGCCGACCACCTGGCCGCGCAGCAATGGCTCAAGCCGATCCTGGGCAGGCTGGACAGCGACCGGCTGGTGGTCACCGAAGGCGCGCAGGCCGCGCTGTCGGCACTGCTGCTGGCACTCACCACTGCCGGCGATGTCATCCTGTGCGAACCGCTGGTGTATCCCGGCCTGCTGCACGCGGCGCGGGTGCTGCAGCGCACGTTGCGGGTGGTGGAGTGCGATGAGCACGGCATGCTGCCCAGCGCATTGCGCCGCCACGCACGTGCCAGCGGTGCGCGCGTGGTCTACCTCAACCCCACGGCGCAGAACCCGACTGCGCGCACCATGCCCGAAGCGCGCCGGATGGCGCTGGCCGACGTGCTGCGCAGCCTGGACCTGCGCCTGATCGAAGACGACCCGTACTGGCTGCTGGTCGACGATGCCCCTGCCCCGCTCGCCCTGCTGGCGCCGCAGCACACCTGCTACATCTCCACCCTGTCCAAGTGCCTCAGCCCGGGCCTGCACACCGGCTTCGTGCACCTGCCCGACGGTGTGGCACGGCAGGACGTGCTTGATGCGCTCCGCGCGGTCAACCTGATGGCGCCGCCGCTGATGAACGCGCTGGTGACCCAGCTGATCCTGGACGGGTCGGCGGCCACCCTGCTGAAACTGGTGCAGGAAGAAGCCGCCGAGCGTCGCTATCTGGCGCAGTCCACGTTGTCGCCCCGCTTCCTGCAGCACTGTGCCGGCGTGCATGCGTGGTGCCGGTTGCCCGCCCAGTGGACCGATGCCAGCCTGACCCATGCGGCGCGGCTGCAGGGGCTGGGGATCGCCCCGTCGTCGGCGTTCACCCCGCAGGGCGTGGCGATCAATGACGCGGTGCGGATCTCACTCGGCGCGGCGTCGAGCCGGCAGGAACTGCACCGGGCCTTGCGGCAGCTGGATCAGCTGATGCACGTGGCCGCCGACGACGCAGGTGGCTGGACGGTGTGAGCCGGCCACGCAGCGTGCCGGCTCACAC
>NZ_QAIW01000374.1:0-1667 GCF_003061285.1 Stenotrophomonas sp. HMWF003
GCTGCTGTGGGGCATTACCGCCATCCTCGGCAAGCTGATCACCCTGCCCGCGCTGCCCCTGGTGTGGTGGCGCATGCTGCTGGTGGTGGCGATGCTGGCCGTGCTGCCGCGGGTCTGGCGCGGCCTGCGCCAGTTGTCGCCGGCGCTGTTTGCCGGCTACTGCGGGGTCGGCGCGCTGGTCGCGCTGCACTGGCTTACGTTCTATGGCGCGGTGAAGCTGGCCAATGCATCGGTGGCCGCCACCTGCATCGCGCTGGCCCCGGTGTTCACCGCGGTGATCGAACCGTGGGTGGCCAAGCGACCGTTCCAGCTGCGCGAACTGGCCTTCGGCATCGCGGTGTTGCCGGGCGTGGCGCTGGTGGTGGGCGGCGTGCCGCATGGCATGCGCCTTGGCGTGCTGATCGGGGCGCTGTCGGCGCTGCTGGTGGCGGTGTTCGGGTCGCTCAACAAACGCCTGGTGAGCCATGCCGACCCGCTCACGGTGACGGCGCTGGAACTGGGTGCCGGTACCGTCACCCTGACCGTGCTGGCACCCCTGCTGCCGTTCCTGCTGCCGCCGCTGGCCGGCCCGTTGTGGGTGGTGCCCAGCCTGCACGACGGCGTGCTGCTGCTGGTGCTGGCCGGGGTCTGCACCCTGCTGCCGTTTGCGCTGGCCCTGGTCGCGCTGCGCCACATCAGCGCCTACACCTCGCAGCTGGTCACCAACCTGGAGCCGGTGTACGCGATCCTGCTGGCGATGGTGCTGCTCAGCGAACAGCGTGAGCTGACCCCGGTGTTCTACGTCGGCGTGGCCATCATCGTCGGCGCGGTGTTCCTGCACCCGTTGTTGAACCGGCGCAAGCGGGTGCAGCACCCGGAGATCCTGGGCACGTCCGAGGCGCACAACGTCGCCGATTGAACGCCGCGCCGTACCGATCGACGCTGGGCACCTAGCGCGACGGCCAGTGCCAGGCAGGTGCGTCCAGTAGCCCCTGCCCCATCACCTCGGTTCGGCTGAAGGGCTTGTGCAGCCCGATGGTGTGACAGGCCGGTGCGGCCTGCAGTGCCGCGATCAGCCGGCTGGCGTGCGACACCACCCACAGCTGGCTGCGTGCACTGGTCGCGATGATCAGCCGCGCCAGCGCAGGCAACAGGTCCGGGTGCAGGCTGGTTTCTGGTTCGTTGAGCACCATCAGCGGCGGCGGTCGCGGTGTATGCAACGCGGCGACCAGCAGCAGGTAGCGCAGCGTGCCATCGGACAGCTCCGTCGCCGCCAGTGGCCGCAACAGGCCCGGTTGCGAGAACTTCAGCGCCAGGCGTCCCTCGTGTGCGTCGATGTGCACCTGTGCGCCCGGGAAGGCATCGTCCACCGCGCGGACCAGCGCAGGCGCATCGCCGATTTCCAGGATCGTCTGCCAGGCCGCCGCCAGGTCGTGGCCATCGTGGCTGAGCACCGGGGTGCGGATCGCCAGCGTGGGCTGCCGTGCCGGCGCGCCACTGTCGGTGCGGAAATGGTCGTGGAAGCGCCAGCGCCGGATGTACTCGCGCAACTGCATCACTTCGGGCATGCGCTGGGGATCGGCCAGCTGGGTGAACACGCTGTCGAAGGCCGACAGCGATTCGTCCAGGCCTTCCCAGCCCTGCCCGCTGCGGCGCCGCACGCGCGCGCCACGGCGCTCCACCAGCAG
>NZ_QAIW01000374.1:1677-5534 GCF_003061285.1 Stenotrophomonas sp. HMWF003
CTGCGCAGGAACGGCCCGGCCCAGATGCATTCGGACTTGATCTGCGGCTCCAGATCGAACATCGACCGGCTGGGCACGGGCAGCCCCAGGTCGATGGCATACCCGAAGGTCTCGGCGGCGAAGCCCAGCCGCAGCGACACCGGCTGGGCGCGGGCCGTGCCCTGCACCGGGATCTCGCCCTGGCGCATGCGCCGGTCGATCTGTTCAGGACCGGCCCACAGCGCCGAGCCCAGGCCGCCTTCGCCGGCCAGGGCCGCTGCGACGCTGCCCTGCGCGGTTTCGGCCAACAGCCGCAGCGCGCGGTACAGGCTGGACTTGCCGCTGCCGTTGTCGCCGGTGACCAGGTTCAGGCGCTCCATCGGCACCACCAGATGGTGCAGGGAGCGGTAGTTGGCAATGGCAAGGGTCTGCAGCATGCGCAAGGCTCGGCGTGGAAGGCCCGGCAGTCTGCGGCAGCGCGTTCGCAGGGGGTGCGACGCGGCTCAGTCCGCGCGCACCACCCGGTTGCGGCCTTCATGCTTGGCCCGGTACAGCGCCGCGTCGGCCCGCGCCAGGGTCTGGTCCACGCCGTCGCCATGACGATGGGCGGCCACCCCGATGCTGATCGTCAACGGAATGCCCAGCGGCAGGTCGGCCACGGCCATGCGCAGGAAGTCGCACTGCAGCTCGGCAGTGCCCAGCGTGGTGTCGGGCATCAGCACCACGAACTCTTCGCCGCCGTACCGTGCCGCCAACCCCTGCCCGGCGAAATGCGCACGGAGCAGGCGCGACAGCTCGGCCAGCACGTGGTCGCCGGTGGCGTGGCCGTACAGGTCGTTGACGTTCTTGAAATGGTCGATGTCCAGCAGGGCCACGGCGGTCTGCCGTGGTTGCCCGTCGGCATCGGTAACCGCCGCTTCCAGCGCCAGGCTCATCGCCCGCCGGTTGGGCAGCCCGGTCAGTGGATCGGTGCGGCTCTGCTCGGCCAGGTCGGCGTTCTGCTGTTCAAGCAGGGCGTTGTATTCGGACAGGCGCTGTTCGTACCAGGCGCGGTCGCGCATGTGCTGCTGGATCTCAAACGCGTAGCGGCGCAGCTCCATCACCAGCGAGACCTGCCGCGACAACGCTGCCAGCGCCTGGGCCTGGTCGGGCCGCAGGTGCCCGGGGTTGGCGTCGAACACGCACAGCGTGCCCAGCGGCAGGCCATCGAAACTGAGCAGCGGCGCGCCGGCGTAGAAGCGGATATGCGGGTCGTCGACCACCACCGGGTTGTCGAAGAACCGCGGGTCCTGCAGCGCGTCTTCCACCACCATGACCTGGTCGGGCTGCAGGATGGCGTGCCCGCAGAAGGAGATGTCACGTGAGGTTTCGGTGGCGTCCAGCGCCTGGCGCGCCTTGAACCACTGGCGGTCGCGGTCGACCAGGGTCACCGCCCCCATGCGGGTGCCGCACAATGCCGTGGCAATGGTCACCAGATCCTCGAAGGATCGCTCCTTGGCGGTATCCAGGATCTGGTAGCGCTGCAGCGCCTGCAGGCGCTGCTCTTCGTTGTCCGGCAGGGACGGCTTGATCATCGGCGGCAGGCAGGCTCGTTGTGCCTGCGCAGTCTAGCCGGAGTGCCGGCTCACCGCGTGACGCGCGCCCTTACCACTCCAGCTGCTTGGGCAGCAGGCCCTTGAGCTCGGCGTCGGTCAAGTTGCGCCACTGGCCCGGCTTGAGCGCGCCCAGCTTGATGTTGTCGATGCGCACGCGGCGCAGCTGGGTGACGCGGAAACCGAAGGCGGCGGCCATCAGGCGGATCTGCCGGTTCAGGCCCTGCTGCAGGGTGATCCGGAAGCCGAACTTGGCCAGCTTGCTGGTGCGGCACGGCAGCGTGGTTTCATCGTGGATGCGGACGCCGCGGGCCATGCCGCGCAGGAATTCGTCGGTGACCGGCTTGTTGACCGCCACCATGTATTCCTTCTGGTGCCCGTTCTCGGCACGCAGGATCTGGTTGACGATGTTGCCGTTGCTGGTCAGCAGGATCAGGCCTTCGGAATCCTTGTCCAGGCGGCCGATCGGGAAGATCCGCTGCTCGTGGCCGACGAACTCGACGATGTTGCCCTTGACCGTGCTTTCGGTGGTGCAGGTGATGCCGACCGGCTTGTTCAGCGCGATGTAGACGTGTTTGCGGCCGCCGGCCTTTTTGGCTTCGCGGGCACGCAGCGGCTGGCCGTCGACCAGCACCACGTCCCCCTCGCCGACCACCGCACCGGTGCCGGCCGGGTGGCCGTTGACGGTGACGCGGCGTTCGCCGATCAGGCGGTCGGCTTCGCGCCGGGAACAGAAGCCGGTTTCGGCGATGTGTTTGTTGAGTCGGATTGTCATCGGCCCATTATCCGGCAAACCCGGCCCGCGCAGGGCGCCGGGTGTTCACACACGCAGCGCCTCGTCGGCCGGAACGGCCTGGTCGGCGTCGAATACCTGGTTGCGGCCGGCCCGCTTGGCGCAGTACATGGCGTGGTCGGCGCGGCGCAGCAGCGCGGCCAGGTCGTCGCCGTCCCCGCGCAGCACGGCCAGGCCGATGCTGCCCGACACCTCCAGCCCCGGGATGGCCAGCACCCGGGTTACCGCCTGCACCTGCTGGCGCACGCTTTCCAGGCGGGCGAAGGCGCTGGCGCGGTTGGCGCCCGGCAGCAGCACCAGGAACTCTTCACCGCCCATGCGGATCACATCGTCGTGGTTGCGCACCGAGTCGCGCAGCTGGCGGGCCACGGCCACCAGCACCTGGTCGCCCACGGCATGCCCGAACTGGTCGTTGATGTCCTTGAACAGGTCGATGTCCAGGAACCCGATCGCCAGCGGCTGTTCGTCCTGGACCGCACGTTCCAGGTACTGGGCCAGCCTGCGCAGGCCGGCGCGCCGGTTCGGCAGGCCGGTCAGGGCATCGGTATCGGCCAGCTGGCGCAGTTCGTCGCGCTGCTGGCGCAGCCGGCCCAGGCGCAGATTGAGCGCGTAGGCAGACATCATCAGGAACCAGGTGGTCGCCAGCTGCAGCGACTCGATCCGGTAGGCCACCAGCCACTGCGCGTGCAGCGCATCGGCCATGATCATGATCCACCAGGGCGCCAGCGCGCTCAGCCCGGCCAGCGCGTAGCGGTCGCGGTGCAGGAGGCCCCAGCTGCCGGCGGCCAGGCAGGCGACGCAGCCCAGCACGAACAGCCCTTCCAGCCCGGCGGCCACGCCCGGCAACATCGCAAAGTGCATCCAGGGCACACCCAGGCCCAGCGCGAACAAGCCCCACAGCAGCACGTGCTGGGCCGGCCGCGAACGTGGCCAGCGACGGTCGCCGCCAGACAGCCGCCACAGCACTGGCAGCAGCACCGCTTCGGTGAACGCGGACAATGACACCAGCCACCACGACGCCCGGTTCTCGACCGGCAACCATGGTTCGGGGTACCCGCTCAGCCCGCCCAGCACGGCCTGCCACAGCACCAGCAGCAGGCAGATGGCCACGTAGATCAGGAACGAACGGTCCTTGGTGGTCACATAGCCCATCAGCGCCGACAGCGCCAGGGCGATGGCCACCGCCACACAGGCCGCGCGCACCAGCAGCCGGGCGGTGTCGTCCTGCTGCACCGGGCTGGGCGCGCCCAGCTGCACGGTGGGAATCCAGCGCGGCTTGATCGGCGCGGCCCAGGACACCACGATCGGTTCGTGGTCGCCGGCCACAGGGACCACCACCATGCCCACCCCGGCCCGGAAGCGGGAATCGCGGGTGCGCGCGTCATGCATGCTGCCGCAGATCTGGCGGTCACCGTGGCTGATCCGTACCTCGCCGGCCAGGACCCCGAACACGTCCACCGCCTGCGGCTCGCCGGACCAGCCGCCCGCAGGCG
>NZ_QAIW01000375.1:0-1509 GCF_003061285.1 Stenotrophomonas sp. HMWF003
TGGGCTACCTGACCTCGCGACTGGACCAGCAGGCCGCCCCGGTTGCGGTAGCTCCGCCCGCCGCGACACCGGCCCAGCCCGTCGCTGCGCCGGCGGACGCTCCGGCTGCGGCCGATGCCTCGGCCCCCACCACCCCCGCCGCGCCTGCCGCTTCCAAGCCGGCCACTGCTGCTGCGGCACCGGGCATCCTGGGCGATGTGGCCGACCCGGACCCGGCGACGCTGGCCCGGTATCAGAAAGAGCTGGCCGCCACCCTGGCCCGCCAGCCCGGCGTGCTGAGCGCGTTCTGGCTGACGCGGCAGACCCTGGCGGTGAACCGCAGCGACGAGATCGATGCGATCTGGCCGTTGGTGTGCACCGAGGTGAAGCGTTACCCGGCGCTGCGCACGGTGCGTATCCAGTTGAATCCGCGCCTGGGCGTGGACGAGCCGGTGCGTTGGCGGCAGTGCGCTACGCTTTGATGTTGCCCCGCTCTACCTCGCGCCGGGGGCGAACTTTGCGACCAGGTCCCAGGCGTCGCCGAGGAACATCTGGCGCACGCAGGTGATGGGCTGGTCGCCACGCCAGGTGAGGCGGTCGATGACCAGGCAGGCCGTGCCGGGCTTGACCTCCAGCAACGCGGCGGCGGCGTCATCGGCGCCCCAGGCGCTGATGCGGTGCTGGGCGCGGGTCCAGGACACGTTCTGCAGCAGCCAGCTTCCCGGCGCGGTAGTCTCGAAATCCACGTCCAGCACTTCTGGCACGCCCACCGGGCTGATCAGGCGGTGTTCCAGCGCGAACGGACGCCCATCGGCACGGTGCAGGCAGCGGATGGCCAGCAGCTTTTCGCTGCCCGACAACGCCACCTCTTCGGCAGCCTGCGGACGCGGCGCCCGGTAGGCCCGCTCCAGCAGTTGGTAGCCGTAGACGTGGCCACGTGCGCCCACGGCCATGGCGATATCCGGAATTTCCAGCGCCACCTGTTCCAGGTGCGGCGGCTGCCGGGCCACGAACGAACCGGCGCGGCGGCGGCGCTCGATCATGCCGCTCTCGGCCAGCGCGGTCAGCACCTTGTTCACGGTCATCCGCGAGCAGCCGTACTGCTCCATCAGTTCGTGCTCATAGGGAATGCGGAACCCCGGCTCCCACTGCCCACTGAGGATGCGGCTTTCCAGATCGGCGCGGATGCGCTGGTTGAGGGTTTCTGCTTTCTTGCCCGTCACTCGGGAGTCCTGGATGGGTGCAACCGGCACTCAGCCGGCCGACAACAACGTCTGCAATGCGCGGGCGAAACGGGCGGCCACGGCATCGCGCTGCAGGTGACGGCCCTGATGGACCAGCTGGCGACCCTGGCGCCACACCGAACGCACCGCACCATTACGTGCGGCGAACACCCAGCTGTCAAGCAAGGCGTCGCCGTCGCGGGCAATCAGGGCCGGGTGCGTCGGGTCCAGTTCGACCACGTCGGCCGGGGCGCCCACCTGCAGCCCGGTCGCCACGCCAAGCGCCTGCCCGGCGCCGTGCAGCGAC
>NZ_QAIW01000375.1:1519-4733 GCF_003061285.1 Stenotrophomonas sp. HMWF003
CAGCGGCCGCTGGACTGGCCGTCGCCCGGGGCCAGCACGTTGCGGCCGCGCAGCTGCAGGCGCTGGCCATATTCGAGCAGGCGCAGTTCTTCGGCCGCGTCGATCAGCACGTTTGAATCCGAGCCGACGCCGAAGCGCCCGCCTGCGCGCGCGAAGGCCTGCATCGGGAACAGCCCGTCGCCCAGGTTGGCCTCGGTGATCGGGCACAGCCCCACGACCGCGCGACTGGCCAGCATGCGCTGCACCTCGTCGTCGTCCACGTGGGTGGCGTGCACCAGGCACCAGCGCTCGTCGACGGCGGCGTGTTCGTACAGCCAGCGCACCGGGCGCAGGCCGCTCCAGGCCACGCAGGCCTCGACCTCGCGGGTCTGCTCGGCGATATGGATGTGCACCGGGCCGGTGGTAAGCGGCAGCAGTGCGTTCAGTTCCTCGCCGGTCACCGCGCGCAGGCTGTGCGGGGCGATGCCGAGCACGGCGTCATCCAGGCCCGAAAGCGCCCGGGTGCAGCCCTGCAGCAGCGCCGCAAAGCCGTCCACGTCGTGGATGAGCCGGCGCTGCGCCGGGTTGGGCGCGGCGCCACCGAAATCGGCGTGGGCGTAGAACACCGGCAGCAGGGTCAGGCCGATGCCACTGCCCTGCGCGGCGGCGGCGATGCGTTCGGCCATCTCGGCGCGGTTGGCATACGGAGTGCCATCGGCGGCATGGTGCAGGTAGTGGAACTCGCCCACCCGGGTGAAGCCGGATTCGAGCATTTCCACGTAGGCCTGCTCGGCGATGGCCTGCACCGCGTCCGGCTGCAGGTGCGCCAGGAAGCGGTACATCAGCTCGCGCCAGCTCCAGAAGCTGTCACCGCTCTGGCCGCCGATCTCGGTCAGCCCGGCCATGCCGCGCTGGAAGGCATGGCTGTGCAGGTTGCCCAGCCCCGGCAGCGCGATGGCCAGCGTGGTGTCGCCGGGCTGCGCCGGCACGCCGGCATTGACCTCGCTGAGGCGGCCGTCGGCGCAGACGATGCGCACATCACGGGCCCAGCCCTGCGGCAGCAGCGCGTGGGTGGCATGGAAAACAAGGGTCGCGGCGGGGGTGGCTGGCATCACTGGACATCCCGGAAGTGGCGCCTATATTGTATAGACATATAAGCCGATGTGGTTGCTGCCATGCACTGTGACACCCTCTGGTACCACGCCCACCTGATCACCGTCGATGGCCCCGGCCTGGGCGTGATCGAGAACGGGGTGATCGCCGCCACCGACGGCCGCATCGTGCACGTGGGCGCAGCCGGCACCGAGGCGCACCTGCAACCGGCGCAACGCATCGATTGCGGTGGGCGCTGGATCAGCCCCGGCCTGGTCGACTGCCACACCCACCTTGTGTATGCCGGCAACCGTGCCGGCGAGTTCGAGCAGCGCCTGCAGGGCGTGAGCTACGCCGACATCGCCCGTGCAGGCGGCGGCATCGTCTCCACCGTGCGCGCCACCCGTGCCGCCAGCGAGGCCGAACTGATCGCCGCCAGCCTGCCGCGCCTGGACGCGATGCTGGCCGAAGGCATCACCACGCTGGAAATCAAATCCGGCTACGGGCTGAGCCTGGACGATGAAACCAAGCAGCTGCGCGTGGCCCGCGAACTGGGCCACCTGCGCGCGGTGGAGATCGTGCCGACCTTCCTGGGCGCGCATGCGATTCCGCCCGGTCGCGATGCGCAGGACTACATCGACGAAGTGTGCAACGTGATGATTCCGGCGGTGGCCGCGCAGGGCCTGGCCGAAGCGGTGGATGTGTTCTGCGAGAACATCGCCTTCAGCGCCGCGCAGGCCGAACAGGTATTCGTGGCCGCCCGCCAGCACGGGCTGGCGATCAAGATCCACGCCGAACAGCTCAGCAACCAGCACGGCGCGGCGTTGGCCGCACGCCATGGCGCCTTGTCGGCCGACCATATCGAACACCTGGACGCCGAGGGCATCGCGGCCATGGCCGCCGCCGGCACCGTGGCGGTGCTGCTCCCGGGCGCCTTCTATTTCACCCGCGATACCACCCTGCCCCCGATTCCGGCGCTGCGTGCGGCGGGCGTGCCGCTGGCACTGGCCACCGACTCCAATCCCGGCACCTCGCCGCTGACCAGCCCGCTGCTGGCGATGAACATGGCCGCCACCCTGTTCCGCATGACCGTGGACGAGTGCATCGCCGGCTTCACCCGTGACGCGGCGCGCGCGCTGGGCCGTGCCGATCGCGTGGGCCGGCTGGCGGTCGGGCTGGACTGCAACCTGGCCCTGTGGGACATCGAGGCGCCTGCCGACCTGGTGTACCGCATGGGCTTCAACCCCCTGCACGCGCGCGTGATGCGCGGCGTATCCGTCTGATTCTTGTGATGTCTGGAGATTCCATGAGCACTACCCTGACCCTGCAGCCCGGCGCGGTGACGCTGGCGCACTGGCGCGCGATTTACGACGGCGCGCGCGTGCGCCTGGACCCGGCCTCCGCCGCGGCGGTGCTGCGCAGCGCGCAGACCGTGGCCGATATCGTGGCCAAGGGCGCGCCGGTCTACGGCATCAATACCGGCTTCGGCAAGCTGGCCAGCGTGCGTATCGAGCGCGACGACCTGGCCACCCTGCAGCGCAATATCGTGCTGTCGCACGCTGCCGGCGTAGGTGAGCCGATGCCGGCGCCGGTGGTGCGGCTGATGATGGCGCTGAAGCTGACCAGCCTGGCCCAGGGCGCGTCGGGCATCCGCCCGGAAACGCTGGCGCTGCTGGAAGCGTTCCTGCAGCACGACATCGTGCCGGTGATTCCGTGCCAGGGCTCGGTGGGCGCCTCCGGCGACCTGGCCCCGCTCTCGCACCTGGCCAGCGTGATGATCGGCGTGGGTGAGGCCTTTGTGGGTGGCGAGCGCCTGGCGGCCGCCGACGCGCTGGCCCGGCTTGGCCTTGCGCCGCTGGTGCTGGGTGCGAAGGAAGGCCTGGCCCTGCTCAACGGCACCCAGTACTCCACCGCCTACGCGCTGGCCGGCCTGTTTGCGATCACCACCGTGTTCCAGGCCGCGCTGGTCACCGGCGCGCTGTCGGTGGAAGCGGCCAAGGGCTCGGACACGCCGTTCGACCCACGCATCCACAGCATCCGCGGCCAGCGCGGGCAGATCGCTACCGCCGCCACGCTGCGCACGCTGATGCAGGGCTCGGCCATCCGCGAATCGCACCGCGACAACGACGTGCGCGTGCAGGAC
>NZ_QAIW01000375.1:4743-12794 GCF_003061285.1 Stenotrophomonas sp. HMWF003
GTGATGGGCGCGGCGTTCGACGTGATGCGCCAGGCGGCCACCACGCTGGCGATCGAAGCCAACGGCGTGTCCGACAATCCGCTGGTGTTCACCGACACCAACGAAGCGCTGAGTGGCGGCAACTTCCACGCCGAGCCGGTGGCCTTTGCCGCCGACATGCTGGCCATGGCCATCTGCGAAATCGGCTCGATCAGCGAACGCCGTACCGCGATGCTGGTGGACCCGGCGCTGTCCGGCCTGCCCGCCTTCCTCACCCCGAAGCCCGGCTTGAATTCGGGCTTCATGATTCCGCAGGTAACCGCCGCCGCGCTGGTCTCGGAAAACAAGCAGCGCGCCTACCCGGCCAGCGTCGATTCGATTCCGACCTCGGCCAACCAGGAAGACCATGTGTCGATGGCCGCGCACGGTGCGCGCCGGCTGCTGGCGATGGCCGAGAACGCGGCCAACGTGGTCGGCATCGAACTGTTGGCCGCTGCGCAGGGCTGCGACTTCCATGCCCCGCTGCGTTCCAGCGACGCGCTGGAAGGCGTGCGTGCACGGCTGCGTGCGCAGGTGCCCACCCTGCAGGACGACCGCTACTTCCATCCGGACATGGTGGCCGCCACCGCACTGGTGCGCAGCGGCGCGCTGGCCGAGGGCCTGGCCGACGTGCTGCCGCAGGTGGAGCCGCTGGCATGACCGCCCACCCGGACTGGCTGCAGGTACATGAGGGCGATGCGCCGCTGATTGTCAGCTTCCCGCATACCGGCAGCGAGCTGCCGCATGACCTGATCGACCGCTACCACTCGCCGTGGCTGGCACGCCGCGATGCCGACTGGTGGGTGCATGAGCTGTACGACTTCGCGCGCGGCATGGGGGCCACCACGGTGCGCTCGGCGATCTCGCGCTCGGTGATCGACCTCAACCGCGACCCCAGCGGTGTGTCGCTGTACCCGGGCCAGAACACCACCGGCCTGTGCCCGCTGACCACCTTCGACAACCAGCCGCTGTACCACCCGGGCAGCGAACCGGACGAGGCCGAGATCGCGCGCCGCCGTGACACGTATTTCGCGCCGTACCACGACGCGCTGGCCGCACAGATCGCGCGGCTGCGTGCGCGCCATGGCACCGTGGTGGTGTATGACGCGCACTCGATCCGCTCGCATATTCCCCACCTGTTCGAGGGCGAGCTGCCGCAGTTCAACCTGGGCACGGCCGGCCCGTCGGGGGCGGTGGATACGTCCTGCGACAACACGCTCAGCGACGTGGTGGAGAACCTGCTGAAGATCAGCGGCCTGTCCCACGTGCGCAACGGCCGCTTCAAGGGCGGCTGGATCACCCGCCACTACAGCAACATCCCCGCCGGCGTGCACACCCTGCAGATGGAGCTGGCCTGCCGTGGCTACATGCACGAGCCGGCACCGGACCAGGTGGACGAACACAGCTGGCCCACCCCGCTCGACCCCGACCACGCCGCACCGTTGCGCCACACCCTGGCACAGGTGCTCAACGCCTGCCTTGCATTCGCTACGAACCGGAGCGCCGCATGACCCGCAACGACCCGTCCCGCACCATCATCGCGCCCACCGGCACCACGCTCACCGCCAAGAGCTGGCTGACCGAAGCGCCGCTGCGCATGCTCATGAACAACCTGCACCCCGACGTGGCCGAGCGCCCGCAGGAACTGGTGGTCTACGGCGGCATCGGCCGTGCCGCGCGCGACTGGGAAAGCTTCGATGCGATCGTCGAAACGCTCACGCGGCTGGAGGACGACCAGACCCTGCTGGTGCAGTCGGGCAAGCCGGTGGGCGTGTTCCGCACCCATGTGGACGCGCCGCGCGTGCTGATCGCCAACTCCAACCTGGTGCCGCGCTGGGCCAACTGGGACCACTTCAACGAGCTGGATAAAAAGGGCCTGGCAATGTACGGCCAGATGACCGCCGGCAGCTGGATCTACATCGGCGCGCAGGGCATCGTGCAGGGCACCTACGAAACCTTCGTGGAGATGGGCCGCCAGCACTACAACGGCAGCCTGGCCGGCAAGTGGCTGTTTACCGGTGGGCTGGGCGGCATGGGCGGCGCGCAGCCGCTGGCCGCGGTGATGGCCGGCGCGTCGTGCCTGGCGGTGGAATGCCGCAAGAGCAGCATCGAGATGCGCCTGCGCACCGGCTACCTGGACACCTGGACCGACAACCTGGATGAGGCGCTGCGCCTGATCGAGGAATCTTGCACGGCCAAGAAGCCGCTGTCGGTGGGCCTGCTCGGCAATGTCGCCGACGTGCTGGACGAACTGCTGCTGCGCGGCGTCAAGCCGGACCTGCTGACCGACCAGACCTCCGCACACGACCCGGTCAACGGCTACCTGCCGCAGGGCTGGACGGTGGAGGAATGGGACGACAAGCGCGTGTCCGCGCCGAAGGTGGTGGAGAAGGCCGCGCGCGCCTCGATGGCGAGCCATATCCGCGCCATGCTCGCCTTCCACGCCCTCGGCGTGCCGACCGTGGACTACGGCAACAACCTGCGCCAGATGGCGCTGGAAGAAGGCGTTGAAGACGCGTTCGATTTCCCCGGCTTCGTGCCCGCCTACATCCGCCCGCTGTTCTGCCGCGGCATCGGCCCGTTCCGCTGGGCCGCGCTGAGTGGCGACCCGGAAGACATCGCCAAGACCGATGCCAAGGTGAAGGAGCTGATCCCGGACAACCCGCACCTGCACCGCTGGCTGGACATGGCCGCCGAGAAGATCAAGTTCCAGGGCCTGCCGGCGCGCATCTGCTGGGTAGGGCTGGGCGACCGTGACCGCCTGGGCCTGGCCTTCAACGAAATGGTCGCCAACGGCGAGCTGAAGGCCCCGGTGGTGATCGGCCGCGATCATCTGGACAGCGGCAGCGTCGCGTCGCCGAACCGCGAAACCGAGGCGATGCAGGACGGTTCCGATGCAGTCTCCGACTGGCCCCTGCTCAACGCCCTGCTCAACACCGCCAGCGGCGCCACGTGGGTGTCGCTGCACCATGGCGGCGGCGTCGGCATGGGCTTCTCGCAGCACGCCGGCATGGTGATCGTCTGCGACGGCACCGAGGCGGCCGCCAAGCGTATCGCGCGCGTCCTGTGGAACGACCCGGCCACGGGCGTGATGCGGCATGCCGACGCCGGGTATGAGATCGCGGTGGAATGCGCGAAAGAGAAGGGGCTGGATCTGCCGGGGATTCTGGGCTGATCCGGATGCGTCCCGGCCAACGGTCGGGACCCACGACCCACGGGGGGGTAGAGCCACCCCATGGGTGGCTGCACGCGGTGCCGGATTGAAGGGCAGCCACCCATGGGGTGGCTCTACCCACATGCAACCCCGCGTACCACCTCGCCGTGCGGGGCTGCGCGTTATCCGCAACGCGCGCACCTACATCGCATCATCCACGCCGATGAACGACGGCATCCACTGCGACGCATCCTCCACCGGTTGCGGCAATCGCCCCTCCAGCCACCCCAGCAGGTCATCCGGCGAGAATCCCGCGTCGCTGGACTGAATCCGCCACGACAGAAACTCACTGGCCGGCCCATTGAGATACGGCGGCGGCGCCACGGGCATGAACGCCGTCGGCAGCGCTTCGGCCACCGACAACCCGTTGATCACGTAGGCAAGCTCCTGCACGGCACTCCACGCCAGCGGATGTGCAAGATCCATCGTGAACCCAACGTACCAGGTGCTGTCCCCGCCCCTGCCCCAGTGCATTGGTGACGCCGACATAGCCGGAATCTTCTGTAGGTAGTCCAGCAGATTCTTGAATTCGCCTGGCCTGGCCAATCGGCTCTCCGGTTGCGTGACGTTGTCTGACAGTATGGCGGAATCCTCCCCCGGCCTCCCGCTGGTTCAGGCCTCACATCCCCGCAAACGCGGCTGCTCGATCGGCGCACCCTACAATGCGTACGCACACAGGAGGGAAGTACGCATGGGACGCAGACGCACGCACCTTATCGACGTCATGGCCACATGGCCGTGGTATGTCAATGTCGGCGCAGGCGCGCTTGGCTTCGGCGCATTGCGCATTCTCGCGCCGCAGTGGCACGAGCGCGCCGCTGGCACACCGACCGCGTTGATTGCAGGCATAGCGGCACAGGCGGCGGTTGCCTGGCTATGGCTGAGCCTCTGCCTGCTGGCGGCACTAGTGTCATGGGCCGGCGCGCGTCGGCGGCGCCGGTTGCTGGACACGCGTACCGGGCTGGAAAGCCTTTCCAGCAACGGATGGCGTGACTTCGAACGGCTGGTCGGCGAGGCATATCGGCGGCAGGGCTACACCGTCGAAGAGACGGGCTTGGGCGGTGCCGACGGCGGCATCGACCTGGTCCTGCGCCGCGATGGCAAACGCACGCTGGTGCAATGCAAGCAATGGCGACGCCAGCAGGTGGGCGTGTCGGTCGTGCGCGAGATGTATGGCCTGCTGGCGCACCATCGCGCCGACGCCGTGCTGATTGTCAGCAGCGGGGGGTTCACCCGTGACGCGCAGGTCTTCATTGTCGGAAAACCCATCACGCTGGTAGCGGGTGAAGACCTCTTGGGGATGATTCAGAAGGTGCAGGTACGTTCGACGGCGACGCCTGCCGCAAGGATCGAGCCGGTGCTGACGGACTCGAAACCCGCCTCCGAGGTGGTGACCTGCAATCGCTGCAGCGCCCCGATGGTGGAACGTCGCAATCGCAGAACCGGTGACGTGTTCATGGGCTGCAGTCGCTTTCCGGCCTGTCGCGGCTGACGGGCGCAGCCTCAGGTCGATCGCATGCAGGTTCACCGGCGGCGCAACGGAGAGCAGCCGACCAACGGTCGGCTCTACCGGAGGGGAGCAGGCGCCCGCTGGCACCCGTACGGCACGGACGGGTGACGCGCCGGACCATACCTGTTAACTTGCGCGCCATCTTTTTGGTTTACAGCCCTTACGCATGTCGCTTTCGCCGTACCGCCCCTGCCCCACCGCGCTCTTCCTGGCCGTCGCCCTCGGCCTTTCCGCCACCGCCCACGCCGCTCCCCAGGCCACCACCCTGGATGCGGTCAACGTGACCGCCGCCAGCGAGACCGAGCAGGCCCGGGCGGCGCTCAAGCGGGTTCCCGGCGCCGGCAACGTGGTGGACCTGACCAAGGCCGACGGCCGGCTGTCCACCAGCGCCGATGTGCTCGCCTACCAGCCCGGCATCAGTGCGCAGTCGCCGGGCAATGAAGGCGCCAAGGTCTCGATCCGTGGCTCGGGCATCAACCGGGGTCCGGGCGCGCATGCCTCGGGGATTTCAGTGTCGCTGGATGGACTGCCGCTGACCGGCCCGGGCGGCACGCCGTATGAGTTGCTGGAACCGCTGTGGCTGAGCCGGGCCGAAGTGCTGCGCGGCGCCAATGGCTTCGAGCGCGGCGCGTTGGCACTGGGCGGTGCGATCAATTACGTGAGCCGCAGCGGGCGCGATTCGGCCGGGCTGGAGCTGCAGTACGAAGCAGGCAGCCGTGGCTACCAGAAGCGCAGCATCGGCTACGGCGGGGTGAGCGGCGATGTCGACTACTACCTGGCCTACACCGACACCGAATCGGACGGCTACCAGCGCCATGCCGCCAGCGACGGCAAAGGCGCGATGGCCAACCTGGGCTGGCAGATCAGCCCAACCCTGGAAACGCGCTTCTTCGTGCGTTACCGCGAGACCAATCACGAAACGCCCGGGCGCCTCACCCGCGACCAGATCCGCAACGACCCGCGTGCGGCCAACCCGGCCAACCTGGCCATCGACGCGCGCCGCCCGCAGCCGGGCAGCACCTGGATCGGCAACACGACCACCTGGCAGATCGACGACGCTTCGTCGCTGCAGGCCGGGCTGGTGTACCACACGTACCCGATGGACTTGAACGAAAGCCTGTACCGGCAGCAGCTGGATTACAGCAACCTCAACGCCACCGTCGATTACCGCCACCGCCACCTGCTGTTGGGCCGCGCCAGCGTGACCACGCTGGGCCTGCGCGTCACCCACGACCTGGACGCGGACGTGCGCGAGACGCTGCGCTTTGCCAGCAACGGCTACGCCGCCGGCACCCACACGCGCGACTTTTCGCACCACGGCACCGACAGCACGCTGCACATCGGCAACGACCTGGCCCTCACCGATGCGCTGCACCTGCAGACCGGGCTGGCGCTGATCAATACCCGCCGCGATGTGCAGGTGACCTGGCCGGCCACGCCCGAGCGCCTGCGCGAGCACCAGTGGGACTATGCGCCGCGGCTGGGCTTCACCTGGCAGCAGACGCCGCAGACACAGTGGTTCGGCAACCTGAGCCGGTCGGTGGAGCCGGCGCACCCATGGTCGATGATCTGGGGTTCGAACCAGTACTTCGCGGCAGGCAATGGGGCATCCACCGGTCGCCAGCGCGCGCCGGTGCAGCTGGACAACCAGACCGCCACCACGCTGGAACTGGGCGCGCGGGGCGACAGCGCGATTGGCCGCTGGGAGCTGACCGGCTACTACGCGCGCGTGCTGCATGAACTGCTCACCGTGGAAGTGCTGCCGGTACCGAACCTCTTCGTGGCCGAGAACAACGCCAGCCCCACCGTGCACCGCGGCTTGGAAGCCGGGCTGGACAGCACCGTGTGGCAGGGGCGCGATGGCCGTCTGTCGTTGCGCCAGGCCTACACCTTCAGCGATTTCCGCTACCGCGATGACGCGCTGTTCGGCAGCAATCGCCTGCCCGGCCTGCCCCGCCACTACTACCAGGCCGAGCTGCGTTACGACCACCCGACCGGCTTCTACGCCGCGCTCAACACCGAATACGCTTCGGCAATGTTCGTGGACTACGCCAACAGCGTCCGCGCCGACAGCCATGCCATCGTCGGCAGCCGGGTCGGGTTCGATGCCCCCAGCGGGCGCTGGCAGGCCTGGGCGGAGATGCGCAACATCGGCGACCGCCACTACGCGGCCACCGTGACGCCCGGTTACAACGATGCCGGCAAGGACGTGGCCCGCTCCACCCCGGGCGAAGGCCGCGGGCTGTATGCCGGCCTGCGCTGGCGGTTCGACTGAGCACACCGGCCAGCAGCGGCAGCGTTGCTGGCCCGCGTCGGGGCCCATCGCCCACCAGTAGAAATACTGAGCCGGACCTGCAGGATTGCCGTGGCGCACACGCGGCGCCAGGTCGACACTGTGGGCACTGCCCTGCACCGGAGCTCGCCGTGATGATCACTTTTTCGCGCACGCTGTGCGCGCTGTCGCTGGCCCTGTGTGCGGTCGGCGTGGGCCGCGCCCAGGACGCACCGCTCACGGCGAGCGCGCGCTTCGCGCAACTGGACCGCAACCACGACGGCCGCGTGACCGCCGACGAATACAACGGCAAGGCCGTGTTCGCCGCACTGGACAGCAACCAGAACTACCGGCTGACCCTGGACGAACTGCAGGCGGTGCTGGGACCGGACCGCGACGGCCAGCTGTCCGCTGCCGACCGCCTGCGCGTGGCCGACCTCAACGGCGACGGCGAACTCAGCCAGGACGAAGTGAGCCGCTTCGCGCAGATGCGGTTCCAGGGCCTGGACAGCAACCACGACCAGCGCCTGGACCTGGCCGAATTCCAGAGCGGTTTTCTGCAACGCTGAGCACCACCGCGTTGCTCACGGCGCCTGCGCAGCCTGCCGGCGCTGCTGCCATTCGGCCCAGAACAACGCCCAGCCGCGTGCCTCTTCGGGATCGGTCGCGGGGTGTTTGGGGCTGCACCGCGCGTAGAAGTCCTCCACCGCGTCCACGAAGGCAAGCACCGCCTTCCGCCACTCCAGCAGGGACACCCGGCAAGGGCCGTCGCCGGCGTCCAGCAGCACCTCATCGCCCTGATGGGTCACCGCGACATCGCGCCCGCCGGGGCAACCGATACAGAACACCGGAAACACGCCGCTGGACGGCAACGCGATGTAGCCACAACACGGAAACAGCGCGTTGCCGTCGCTCACGGTGTCCGCAGGCGCGTGGTCATGCTGCAACGTACGCAGCAGATACAACCCGGCCGCGCTCAAGGTGAAGCTGCCATCGGCGGGCGTGACCAGCGCATGGCCATCCACCGCCAGCATCAC
>NZ_QAIW01000375.1:12825-13444 GCF_003061285.1 Stenotrophomonas sp. HMWF003
CATCGAGGATATCCACTCCACTCCTGCCCGCGCGGTCAGACGGCGGCGGCCTGGACGAACAGTGACAGGTACATCGCCACCACCGCGAAGCTGCCCCATAGCAGCATGCTGGCCACACCCACCACGCCGGCCATCCAGTAACGCAAACCGCGACCAAACACCGCCACCAGCACCACCAGCACCGGGCCGGCCCAGACCCACGGGTAGGCGCTGGCGAATGCCGCGGAGAGTGCAGGCGGGGCCATGCCCGCCCCCAGCAAGGGCGCCAACAGGCGCGGCAGCAGCGCCGCGCCCATCGCTGTTACCAGCACTGCGGTCACGCCGCTGCAGACCAGCCCCAGCACCAGTGCGCCCAGCCCTACCGCGCCGCCGGTGGCGCCTTTCAGCATGCGCTGCAGCAGGCTCACCGGCTGCGCACCGTCTGCAGCACATCGGCCAGGGTGTCGGCGTGGGGCGCGATTTCCTGCGCCACCCAGCCCAACCCGGCGGAAAATACCAGCACGCCGATCAGCGGCCAGAAGGTATGGGCCAGGCACAGCCGCCACCAACCCTGCGCGCGCATGCCCTGCATGCGCCGGTACAACCCGCCTGCAATGGCCGCATCGACCAGCAGTTCGGC
>NZ_QAIW01000376.1:0-333 GCF_003061285.1 Stenotrophomonas sp. HMWF003
GCCGCGCTGGCCGAGGTGCGGCTCGGCGATGGCAGCCGGCTGGTGGACGGGCGGGCGATGACCGGGTTCACCGAGGAGGAGGAAGCGCTCTTCGGCAAACGCTGGGCGGCCACGTTCGCCTTCCAGCTCGAACCGGCACTGCGTGCACGCGGCGCGCGCTGGCAGGAGGCTCCGTTGATGATGCCCAAGGTGGTGGTGGATGGACGCCTGGTGACCGGACAGAACCCCTACTCCACCCCTGCGCTGGCCGATGCCTTCGTGCGTGCCAGCGGTCGCGTGCCGGTGGCGCGTACCGCGTGGCGCGACGAGCGCAGCATGGCGCTGGTGGAGCGG
>NZ_QAIW01000376.1:343-1897 GCF_003061285.1 Stenotrophomonas sp. HMWF003
TGCAGGCCGCGCAGGAGCCGGCCGCCATTGCCGATGCGCTGTCGATCATGCAGCTGGCCCGCCCGTACATGGACGAGGCGCAGCTGGATGTCGGTATCGCCGAAGCGCATTGGCGGCTGGGTCGTACCGACCAGGCACGCAGCCAGCTGCAGGCCGTGCTGGAAAAGCAGCCCACGCTGGAACAAGCTAAGGCCCTTCTTGCCCGCATGCAGCCCTGACCATGGATGCCGAGCGCCTGCGCCTGCTGTTGATCGAAGACAACCTGCCGCTGGCCTCGGCGATCATGCACATGCTGCAGGCGCAGGGCCATCAGGTCGACTTCGCGGCCGATGGCCGCACCGGCCTGCGCATGGCGCTGGCCGCGCCACCGGACGTGCTGCTGCTCGACCTGGGCCTGCCCGGGCTGGACGGCATCGGCGTGTGCCAGCGGCTGCGCGCCGGCAGCGACCGCCACGTACCGGTGCTGATGCTGACCGCGCGCGACGCCCTGGATGACAAGCTGCAGGGCTTCGCCAGCGGCGCCGACGACTACCTGGTCAAACCCTTCGACGATGCCGAGCTGCTGGCGCGTTGCCTGGCGCTCGCGCGGCGGCACCATATCGGCCAACCACACCTGCTGCGGATCGGTCCGCTCAGCGTCGATCGTCGCGATGGGGCCGCATGGCGCGATGGCGTGGCACTGCACCTGCAGCCGCAATCGCTGCCGCAGCGCATCCTGCTGGCACTGGCCGATGCATGGCCGCGCACGGTGACCCGCAGTGAACTGATCCAGCGCCTGTGGGGCGATGAAGCACCGCCGTCGGATCCCCTGCGGTCGCACCTGTACCTGCTGCGGCAGGCCCTGGACCGCCCCTTCCAGGGCGAGATGCTGCGCACCGTGCACGGGGTTGGCTTCCGCCTGGAGGCGACGCCGTGAGGCGGCCGGTACGGCGGCTGCGCCGACACCTGGTACTGGCATTCACCGCCTTCACCGTGCTGGTGGCGGCGGTGTTCGGGCTGTACGCGGTGGTCTTCATGTACGCGGTGGAAGACAGCGTGTTCGAGGCGCAACTGGCGCGCGAAGCTGCCGTGCAGCTGGCCACCCATGCGGTCGGCGGCGATTGGCGGGCACCGGCCGATACCGGCATCGTGCTGTACCGCGATCCGGCGCGGTTCCCGGCCGACCTGAAGCCCGGCTTCGCGCAGGAGCCCTGGCGGTCGGAGTTCAGTGGCCGCGAGGGTCGGCACTACCACGTGCGCCAGTTGCAGCCGCCTGCACCGGCCGCGCCGGCCTGGCTGGTCGCCGAGGTCAGCCGGCAACTGGTGGTGCGCCCCATCCGCGACCGGGTGGTGATGGTGCTGGCCTGCACCGCTTTGGTGATGGTGCTGTTGGCGATCTGGCTGGGGGTGTGGCTGGCGCGCCGTGGCACGCGCCCGCTGTATCGGCTGGTGCACCGGGTGGAAACCTTGCCGGTGCAGCCGCAGGGCGGCCACGGCCTGTTGCAGCTGCAACGCCGACAGCCGGATGTGCTGCACATGCTGGTGCCCCCGTTCCGACAACCCGGTCTCGCCCAG